>JAIDNR010000211.1 GCA_029063695.1 Ruminococcus sp. | reverse complement strand
AATTCTTTATAGTTTACAGTCCATGATGATGTAATTTTTCTTCTGAACTCCCACTGTCCGCCGCCCTTGTCAGAACGATGGTAATAGCCGTCTGCATCAAGCCAAAGAGGGTGTATACGTTCTGTTTTCCAGATTATCTGCGGGTCGGGTCTTACCAGACTAACACCGCCCCATTTCTCCAGTTTTTCGCCGTCCGATGTATCTAAAATAATATAGTCATTCCAGTTTTCTGCCGTTCTCAAACTTCATTCTCCTTTGATTCACACTTCTGTACGTTCTTTTATGGTATCGGCAATTTTAATTGCCATATCGTTGATAGCGGAAAAGTCCCTGCCCTCAACTCTTATGCGGATTACAGGTTCTTTTCCTGTTTCCCTTACAATAATTCTGCCCTCACCGCCGAGAATATCTTCAAATTTCTCTATAAGATTTGTTATAACCCTGTCGTTTTTCCAGATTTCACAGAACTTTTTCCCAATCGGCACATTGAGCATAACCTGCGGAAACTTTTCTATAATCGCCGAAAGACTGCTCATTGTTTCACCTGATTTTTTCAGAATTTCCAGAAGTCTTATTCCTGTAAGCATTCCGTCGGCATTAGGCATTTCATCGGGAAAAATAATATGACCCGACGGGTCTCCGCCAATACTGCAATCACATTCAAGCATTTTCTGCACCATACTTCTTTCACCGACAGGTGCAGTTATAACTTCTATGTCATTAGCCTTTGCAAACTGAATAAGACTTAAATTATTCGCCTGTGTTGCGAGAATTGTATTATTATTAAGTTTGTCATGCTTTTTCATGTTTCTTGCACAGAGAGCTATAATAATATCTCCGTCAACAAGTGAACCGTTTTCGTCTACAGCGAGACAGCGTTCTCCTGAACCGTCAAATGCAATTCCGCACACGCATTTATTTTCCGTAACAAAATCCATAAGTGATTCAATGTGAATACTTCCGCTTGTATTTATATTTGTCCTGTCGGGAGAATTTCCCATAACAACAACTTCCGCACCGAGACTTTTAAAAAGTCCTTCGGCTACGGTGCTTGTACAGCCGTTAGCACAGTCAACTGCGATTTTAAGTCCTTTCAAATCAGCACCAGCAATTTCACTGATACGCTCTATGTAGCATTCAATCGCATTTTCACAGCGGATAACTCTGCCGTACTCTTTAAGCTGAACAGGAGCAATTTCCTGCGGTGATTCTGTAATAAGACGTTCTATTTCGTTTTCTGTTTCATCATCAAGTCTGTATCCTTTCGGTGAAAACAGTTTGATTCCGTTATAGTCCGTGTTTACATGAGATGCAGTAATCATAATTCCGCCGTCCGCACCCTTTTCACGTATATTCCAGGCAAGAGCCGATGCAGGAATTTCACCCAGAAGTTCGGCATCTGCACCAACAGAACATATACCCGCACACAATGCAGATTCGAGTGCATCAGACGAACTTCTTGTATCTTTTGCTATGAGAAACTTTGCCCTGCTGTCCTTTCCCGAAAGTATATGTGCAACCGCCCTGCCTGTCTGCATTGCAAGCTCGCAGGTAATTTCAGTAACGGCAAGTCCTTTCATACCATTTCTTCCGAATATTCTTCCCATTTTTTACTTCCTCCTCAATCTGTATATAATTAACGGTTTACGTCCGCCGAAAATATCCTCAGAGGAATTATAGATTTTCTCCGACGGCAAATTATTGTACCTGTTGTATACTTTTATTTCATCAGTCAGGCGAATACAGAAAACCGTATGAATTGCAGAACGAAACGGTTTTCCCGTCCATGATGATACAATAAACGCTTCCGCATTATCTGCTGATTTACTTTTTTCATATTCAGCACCGAAATGATTCAATGCAGTGCCGAGACAGTATATATTACAGCCGAAAAGTCCGAAAAGCACAAGATAACGTCTCATAAAATCACGGACAACGCATATATCCTGCGGAATACCGAGATATTCAAGTGCATTATATACAGCTATCACTTCACAGCCGTTTAAACTCATGGGGAAAAGACCGCATTTAATCTGCGAAACTTCTCCCAGTCCCTGACCGTTTATCATACAAGTTTAAGCTGACCTGAATTATCATCAGGCGGTACAAGTCCGAGATGAGTATATGCAAGACGTGTTGCGATTCGTCCCCGTGGAGTACGTCCCAAAAAGCCAAGCTGCATAAGAAATGGCTCGCATACGTCCTCTAAAGTAACAGCTTCCTCACCGATAGCAGATGCAAGCGTTTCAAGTCCGACAGGACCGCCGCCATAGCCCTTTATAATCATCTGAAGCATACGTCTGTCGAGACTGTCCAGACCGAGAGCATCAATTTCAAGTCGGTTTAATGCTATATCCGCAATTTCCTGAGTAATTTCGCCGTTACCCATAACATCGGCAAAATCACGGACACGTTTAAGAAGCCTGTTTGCAATTCGGGGTGTACCTCTTGCACGACCCGCAACTTCCGCCGCACCGTCCGTTGTACATGGTATTCCCAGAATTATAGCACTTCTGCGGACAATATCAGTCAATTGCTCCTTGTTATAAAGCTCCAGACGTTCAATAACGCCGAATCTGTCACGGAGAGGTGCTGAGAGCTGACCTGCCCTTGTCGTTGCACCTATGAGTGTGAACGGTTTCAAATCCATACGGATTGAACGTGCCGAAGGACCTTTTCCTATTATAATATCAATAACTCTGTCCTCTAATGCAGGATAAAGAATTTCTTCCACAGCCCTTGAAAGACGATGTATTTCATCAATGAAAAGCACATCGTTGTCCGAAAGACTTGTTAAAAGCGAAACCAAGTCACCCGGTTTTTCAATTGCAGGACCTGTTGTAACTCTCAGATTGACACCGAGTTCATGGGCAATGATAGCCGAAAGAGTGGTCTTGCCCAATCCCGGAGGACCGTATAAAAGAACATGGTCAAGAGGTTCGCTGCGACGTTTTGCCGCCTCAATATATATAGCAATTTTCTCTTTTACTTTGTCCTGCCCGATATATTCATGCAGGCTCTGCGGACGAAGTGTTACTTCAATTTCGCCGTCCTCCTGAGTGTTTTCGGGAGTGACAAATCGTGGTGCGAACTCCATATCTTCTGTCTGTATCATAAAATCTCCTTATTTTTCAAAGAATCGTTTCTGCCGTGTGTAAAATAATTCCGCATTTTCGGTGGCATATTTTCCTATGGACTGCTGACTGCTTATAAAGCTGAGATGTTCGCCGTTTTTCTTGATTTTTGACAGGTATTTTGACAGCGGTACAAAAAGATTGCGTGTATTTCCTGTCATATCAAGCACAAAAAGAATCTGCGGAATATCATTTCCTCTTGTCATCTCAGTAACCGAGGCACTCTCAACATTTGGCTGTTTTTCGAGGAATTTCGATACAGCTTTTTTGAGATGCTCAACGGAATGAGTACACGGGCGGAAAGTTATTCTGTCATTCTGATTATATGAAATTGCCCTGATTCTCTGATTTTTTGCAATCATGAGTATTGTTTTAATTTCCTGTGAAGAAAACTCCTTGCCGTATGAATTGGGATTCAGCACGGCAGAAGTTGTCTGTATAAGGTCAAAGAATCTGAGGCAGTTTATTTTATAGCAGTCCACATAGCGTCCGGCAAACTGCCTTAATGCCTGATAACTTGTAAAGAACGGTATGAAAATATCGCCGTAGGGATTCTGTGTTGTGACAAGTTCAAGCTGTATATCTGCATTTTCCTGCTTCGACAGTGCGTTCTTGCAAATTAAATACACATCGCTTTTTATCAGCGTCTGCAAAAATAACGAACGTTTCGAGGAATCTGCTATTGCTTCTTTCAGAAGTTCATCAAGATTCATAGTAAAAAACTTCCTTTCTGAAAAATTACTTTCTTGATGCCATATACCGCAGGGTTTCCTTGATAAGTCCCTGAGTATCAAGACTTGAATCAAGATTGCGGAGTATTGGAGCAATTTCGCCCTGAGAATATCCCAGTACCATAAGAGCCTCCATAGCCTCACCTATAGCCGAGCTGTCCGCAATATTCGCACTTCCAGTATAGCCTGTATCCGTCATATCAATCGATTCTGACGAAATCTTGTCTTTAAGTTCAAGCACGATACGCTGTGCAGTCTTTGCTCCGATACCTTTTGTTTTGGTGAAAGCCTTGTTGTCGCCCGATGCGACGATAAATGCGAATTTTTCTGGAGTCATATCCGAAAGAATTGAAACCGCAGCTTTTCCGCCGACTCCCGTGACAGATATAAGCAGACGGAAGCAGTTCAGTTCCTGCTGACTTGCAAAACCAAAAAGCTCAACAATATTTTCCTTTATGTATAAATGCGTATAAAGCATTACTTCCGAACCGATTTCGCCGATTTTGGATATCGTGTTATATGAAGTCTTACAGCCATACCCCACACCGCCGCATTCAATAACAACAAAGTTCATTTCTTTTGCAATAAGTTTTCCGTTAAGACTGTAAATCATTTTATTTTTACCCCCATCTTGTTGTGTGACCGTGACATATAGCTATAGCAAGAGCATCGGCGGCATCGTCTGGCTTGGGAATCTGAGCAAGGTTCAGAAGCTGTCTTGTCATTTCCATAACCTGCTTTTTTTCCGCCTTGCCATATCCTACTACTGCTGATTTCACCTGCAAAGGCGTATATTCAAATACGGGAACACACCTTGTTGATGCCGAAAGTACCGTTACACCTCTTGCCTGTGCAACATCAATAGCCGTTTTCTGATTTGTAGTAAAAAAAAGCTTTTCAATTGCCATACAGTGAGGGTGATATTTTTCAAAGATAAATTCCATGTCATTATGAATAGCCTTGAGACGTTCGGTAAACGGAGTATGAGCCTCTGTAAGCACAGCACCATATTCGACAGGACTGAAATTAATACCATCATATTCGACAATACCAAAACCGACAATTGCATATCCTGGGTCAACACCTAAAATTCTTATATTCTTCAATTGATTATTTACCTGTTCTGCGATTTTTCAATATACTTTATTATTATAACATATATGAAATATATTTGCAACAGTTTTTCTCAACAAAAAAACCTGATTTTTCACTCAG
>JAIDNR010000210.1 GCA_029063695.1 Ruminococcus sp. | reverse complement strand
CATGGGTGTATATTTTATCGTCACTTACCGTCACCCTTGTTAAAATTAATTCACAAAAAATTTATAAATGTTCTTCAACGGAAAAACATTGAAAAACTACCTTTTCTGTCCCACTTAAAAAAGGCATATGCCATAAAAAGAAAGGATTTTTTTATTATGCAGAATGTTTCAGAAGAAATCACAGGTTTTTCAGATAACAATTTAAGGTATGTGATTGATACAAAGACGGTTGATGATATTCTTGAGGAACAGTATATTACAAACTCCTATATCGTTGAGAATTTTCTCAATAACGGTGTGTATATTTTTGCAGGAGCTCCGAAAGTGGGCAAGAGTTTCTTTATGCTCCAGCTTGCATACAGCGTAAGCAAGGGTATTCCATTCATGAATAAAAATGTCAATCAAAGCGACGTTCTTTATCTTGCACTGGAAGATACGTATATCAGACTACAGAAAAGAATTGCAACAATGTTCGGAACGGAGGACAACAGCCGTCTCCATATTGCCGTTAATGCAGGAAGTATCCCCGAAAACAATCTCATAACACAGCTTGAAAATTTCATTACCATGCACCGCAGTACAAGGCTCATAATCATCGATACTCTACAGAAAATACGTGAAACTTCGGGCGACTACAGTTACAGCAAGGATTATTCCGATATATCCGAACTGAAAAGATTTGCCGACAGTTACGGTATCTGTCTTGTGATTGTCCACCACACAAGAAAAATGGACGACAGCGACAAGTTTATCATGATTTCAGGTACTAACGGGCTTATGGGTTCTGCTGACGGTGCTTTCGTCATGTACAAGAAGAACAGAACCGAAAATCAGGCTGTTATTGAGATTTCAAGCCGTGACATTACCGATGAAAAAATAATCGTAAAACGTAATACGGAAAATCTCTGCTGGGAACTCACAGAGACTATGGCAGAACATAAAATCACTGAACTTGATGAAATTGTGAAGATTGTCGGCTGTTTTATCACTGCCGAAAATCCGAAATGGGAGGGTACACCCTCAGAACTTGTTGATGACTTAAATCTTACGGGACAGGTAACGCCGTGTCATCTCACAAGAACGCTGAATATCAACGTAAACGAACTTTATGACAGCTATAATATCTGCTATGCATACAGAAGAACCCAAGGCAGGCGTATTGTCAAACTGCTCCTCAACAACAGTGACGGTAAGTGACGGTAAATATATACCCCTGAGTGACGGTAAGTGACGATAAAAAAGTCTTGCATTTTTATGTCGAAAGTTGTATAATAATAGAGAAATAATAAAGAAAAGAGGATTTTAAAAATGATTGATGAAATTGACGAAAAAGAAAAGAACAATCCGCTTGCCGTTGAAGCCGTCCCGAAACTTATGGTAAAATTTGCCGTGCCGAGCATTATAGGTATGCTTGTAAGTGCATTGTACAACATAGTTGACCAGCTTTTCATCGGCAAGGGCGTAGGTACGGACGGCAATGCCGCAACGAATATAGCTTTTCCGTTCTCGACGATGTGCATTGCTGTTGCACTTTTACTGGGAATAGGCGGAGCTTCGTGCTTCAATCTTGCCATGGGACGTGGCGATACAAAACGTGCAGGATATTTTGCAGGAAACGCATTCACTATGCTGATTATCAGCGGTGTTGTGATAAGTGCCATAACTTTTGCGTTCCTCACTCCTCTGCTTAAACTTTTCGGCTCAACGGACAATATTCTGCCGTATGCACAGGACTATGTATTTGTATCGGCATTCGGTTTTCCGTTCCTGATACTCACAACGGGCGGAGGTCACATAATAAGGGCAGACGGAAGTCCTCAGATGACAATGGCGTGCAATCTTACAGGAGCAATAATAAATACAATTCTTGACGCTCTCTTTGTACTTGTATTCGACTGGGGAATGAAAGGTGCGGCACTTGCAACAGTAATCGGACAAGTTGTATCTGCAATTATCGTTATTGTCTACATACGCAAATTCAGGACGGTTAAACTTACTGCCGACCACTTCAAACCTCATTGGGCAACAATTCAGCGTGTTGCTTCAATCGGTATGGCTTCATGCTTCAATCAGCTTGCTATCATGATTGTACAGATTGTACTCAACAACTCTCTGAAACACTACGGCGGACTTTCGGTTTACGGTGCAGATGAGCCGATAGCCGTTGCAGGAATTGTAATGAAAGTCAACATGATAGTATTCTCGATAGTAATCGGTCTTGCACAGGGCACACAGCCGATTGAAAGCTATAATTACGGTGCAAAGACTTACAGCAGAGTTCGGCAGGCTTATACTCTTGCACTTACAACAGGTGCAGTGATTTCGATAATCGCATTCATCTGCTTTCAGCTTTTCCCCCGTCAGATTCTTTCTGTTTTCGGTACCGGCACGGATACTTATTTTGATTTCGGAACAAAGTTTTTCCGCATATTCCTGTTTTTTACGTGGCTCAACTGCATTCAGCCCATATCATCGACGTTCTTTACGTCAATCGGCAAACCGATAAAAGGCGTATTTCTTTCACTCACAAGACAGATTCTGTTCTTTATACCGATTCTGCTTGTTCTGCCTTTGTTTTTCGGTATTGATGGCATAGTATACACAGGCTGTACTGCGGACTTCCTTTCCGCTTTTGTTGCCGTAATCATGACTGTTTATGAGTTTAAATCAATGAAAGGACTTGAAAAAAATGATACAGGATATAAAGCCGTTGAAGCTTGATAATTCGTACTCATGCGGTGAACTGCCCGACGAAAAAAGCATTGTATTCCACTTCGACGGAAAAAACGTTCTTTGCAGAGATGACAAGGAAAATCCGTTTCCCGTCTATGCGGATTTCGTTCTGCCCGATGATTTGATATATCTTTTCTCCATAGGCGAATATAAATATTTCCTGCTCCGTGACAGCACAATAAATATTCCACAAGGTTTTGACTATGCCGATGTAAAGAAGTTCAGAAGTATTGAGGGTATGGACAGAGTAAGCATATTCGCCCTCGCAACGGCTTATCACCTTTCGGAATGGTACAATAACAGCCGTTACTGCGGAAAATGCGGAGGAAATACAGTTCCCGACAGAAAAGAACGTGCCTTGAAATGCACATTCTGCGGAAAAATAATATATCCACGCATTAATCCTGCTGTTATCGTCGGCGTTGCGGACGGTGACAGACTTCTCATAACACGGTACGCAAAGAACAGAGGAGTTACTCATAATGCACTTATTGCAGGATTCACCGAAATAGGCGAAACTCTTGAGGAAACCGTAAGCCGTGAAGTCATGGAAGAAGTCGGACTGAAAGTAAAGAACATCAGGTACTATAAATCACAGCCGTGGGGATATTCGGGCGGTATTCTCATGGGATTCTTCTGTGAGACGGACGGTGATACGTCCATAACGCTTGACGAATCGGAGCTTGGAAGTGCAGAATGGGTAAAGCGTGAAGATATTCAGGGACAGCCCGACGATTTGAGTCTCACCAATGAAATGATGATGTATTTCAAAAACGGTAATCCTTTATAATAATTTCTCCGTCGATTTCAACACTGATTGTATGCTGTCTGCCAAAACCGTTCAGACCTGCTTTCCTTATGATTTCGGGATAATCCTCAAACGATTCATCAATGTCAACATTTCCCTGTATACCGTCAATTCTGCCTGCTGAGGACTTCTGCCACATACTGCCAACGGACGGTTTCTGGGAACTGTAGTAAGCAGTCCAGAGAGCATATTTTCTGCGAATTTCATCGTCCGTGTACGCATTGAGAATATCAAGCGACATATAAAGTCCCGCAAAATATCCCGACTGTTCAAGAGTATCGATAAAAGAACGTATTATCGCACTTACTGCTGATTTTCCCGAATCAAGAATACTTCTTTCCTCAACATCATAATAAATCGGATATTCAAACTGCCTGTTTTTTATGACGTCAAGACACGCAACAGCCTCCTGCCGTGCATCGTCGGGACTTTCCGCATAACTGTACCAGTATGCACCGCACGGAATATTATTCTCCTTACAGCCCTCGTAATTCGCTATGAAACATTTGTCAATCTGGGAAGAAAGCCGTCCGTAACCTGCACGGAGAACCGCAAAACCCGTCTTTACACGTTTCCAGTCAATATTTCCCTGCCATTCTGATACATCAATTCCGCTTATCATAAAAATCACCTCATAATATTATATAAAATTTATGTTGACTTTGTTACAAATCCGTGCTATAATGTTTGTATATTAAAAAAAAGGAGAATTAAAACATGAAAACAATCGCAATTATAGGTGCGATGCCTTCCGAACTTGCCGACATAAGAAATATGCTCGGCAAAGCCGAAATAAAGCATATTTCGGGATTCGATTTCCATGTCAATGAATATAAGGGCAATAAAATTGTCAATTCCTGCTGTGGAATCGCAAAGGTAAATGCCGCACTCTGCACTCAGGTCATGATTGATAATTTCAGCCCCGACTGCGTTATAAATACGGGTGTTGCGGGCGGAATGGATAAAAGTGTGAAAGTGTGCGACATTGTAATCTCAACGGAAGTGCTTCCGCACGACCTCGACCCTCACTTCCTCAACGACTATCCGCCTTACTGTGCTGTATTCAAAGCAGACGAAAGGCTGATTGAAACTGCTGAGAAAATATGTTCTGAAAACGGCATTAAAAGCCACAGAGGACGTATTGTTTCAGGTGAAGCATTCGTATCGGACAGTGTACTTAAAGCAAAAATTCAGGCGGATTTCAGTCCTCATGCTGTTGACATGGAAAGTGCTGCCGTCGGTCATGCCTGCTTTCTCAACAGTATGCCGTATGTGAGCGTCCGCTGTATTTCCGACAATGCCGACGATGACGGTGCAATGTCCTTTGATGAATTTGAAAAAATCGCCGCAAAGAGAGTTGCGGAAATCGTATTGAAAATGACTGAATTATTTTAAGGAGTGACCAAAAATGAAAAAATTCAAAAGACTTTTTACTTCACTTTCAGCCGCAGTCCTTATGACTGCCATGACATCAGCGTTAACCACAAATGCGGACTATACGCCGACCGTTTATTTTACTCCCCGTGCC
>JAIDNR010000021.1 GCA_029063695.1 Ruminococcus sp. | reverse complement strand
ATAAAATAGTGACATAAGAATAAATATTTTCTGTAAAAAAATCTCCGCAAGCTGAAAACTGCGGAGATTTTGATTTATTTACTTTTTAACAAGCATATTCTTAAGCATACATAAATCAAATACATCAATCCTGTTATCCTTGCAAATATCAGCATGTCGCCAGCAGGTCAGCTTGTCGCTCTCACATATCAGCCACTTCTGAAGCATTACTGCATCGGCAACGTTTACCACGCCGTCAAGATTGCAGTCGCCTAAAAGGTCATCATTTTCATATGGATAATTTATACTTATCCAGTTGAGATTGAAAAGATACCCGTCTCCGCCTTTGAATACGAAGTATACATCATGTACATCTGTTGTCTTATCAATTTTGCATTTCTGTGTTGCCCACTTCTGCCAGCCTCCTGTACTGCTGACCGCCATACTGCCTATAAGTTTTCCGTCGGGAGAATTGAGATGTACTTCAATTGTGCCGTTGTTACCGTTTGAAGCAACACGGAAATTTATTGATTCAGCACCTCTGCCGAAAAGAATACCTTTAAATCCGATATAATCGCCGTTTTCGATGTATGCAACGTCTTTTCCGCCTTCATTGCAATTTTCAACGTCAATACCTGACTGCATATTGTAGTCCTCAGCCTCGATAACATTACCAGCGAAACTATTATCATCTTCTTCAGGTGGTGCTATTGTTCCTTTAACGCTTACTTTACATTTTGCTGTAAATTGTTTGTTGCTGTCCTCAAGAGTTGTTGCTGTGATTTCAGCCGTACCGTCGGATAATGCTGTTACAACTCCGTCAGCGTCAACTGATGCCACAAGAGGATTTGAAGAAGTCCATTTCACAACCTTATCAGTTGAGTTGTCAGGTTGAACAGTAGCCGTTATAGTAGCTTTTTCCCCTGCGTTCAATGAAAGTGTTTCATGATTCAGGGTGATTCCTGTTACATTTACAAGCTGTCCGTTTAATTTCCATTTTGCCTGTATTCTCTGATTATATTCAGGCATGATAAATGTAGAAATTGTGCCATCTGCACTTACTGGAGTAACTTCCATAGCGTCAATACCAACTTGCCAGCCGTCAAATGTGTAGCCCGGTCTTGTTTTTGCATCAATTGTAACTTTTTCACCTGGTTTATGGTACTCAACTATTGAATTTCCCATAGAATCGCCGACATTATTTATAACCAGTACTCTCTGTTCTGCTCTGTTTATTCTTACAAGATGTGTATTTCTTGCTCCGACTGATTCTGTTTTAGTTGTGCCGACTGGATTAATACGGAAAACTAAAAGCTGGTCAAGGTCGTATCCGTCAAGAATTTTCACACATACTGTCTTGCTTTTTTCTCCTGCTTTGAATGTTATAGTTGTATCATCTAAAAAGCTGAAGTCTTTGTCTTTACGTGCATCTCCTGCAACAGGTGCTACTTCAAAAGTCATTGATTCAGTTGCAGTTTTATTTAATTTCAGTTCAAGGTCAATTATATCACCAGGCTTTACGGAAGAATTAAGTTTGCTGAAACTTACATTTACATCTTCCGTCAAACCAAGACTCTTATTATAGCCGACATCAGTCTTTGGATATACGGCGTATGCTCCTCTGTCTACACCATTAGCACCTGAAGCTATAGCGGGACTGCCTGATTTAAGTCGGAAATCACCTGCGGCAGCATTTTCAAACATCGGGTCTTTAGCAAGCTGGGTTTTGGACTTTATCTGAGTATTAAAGGCATCAACCGTAATCGGAGACTGTACAGGGTACATATATCGAACATACTCTGATGTTCGTGGAGAATACCACAGATTATTTCTGAAAATCTGAATGCCTCCGCCTTTTAAGTCTATGCCATGCCAAGAATGAAAACCGTCTACAGTAGTTTCTTTTACCACAATGCCCGAAGTATCATTACTGTTGAACATACTGTTTTCATCTTCGTAAGAAATATTGTTTATAACGTCATTATTCCATGACCTGTCCAGAGAAATACCGGTTTTCAGGTTATAAGTAACATTGTTTACCCACCTTGCGTCCCATGTTGAACCGGTATCCCAGAATGCTGAATAAAGTCCGGTTTCTATACGCTGTGCGGGGAAATTCATGAAGTATTCACCCACAGGCATACGTTTGTTTTCGTCAAGAGGTTTGTTATAGACTATATTTTCATATGCCCAGTTTCTTGTACATTCCGACTCATTAAACATGAAATAAGCGGTATTATGTGTAACGTTTCTTACTGCGGTAAAATCTCTTACGCTAATATCAAGCCATATTGTACCGCCGTTGACTGAACCTCCGGAATAATTGAAAGCAAATGCGTTATTTCTGTTGCCGTCGGCTCTGCCACCAAGAGTTGACGATTCCGCACCGCCTGCACCTGCATTTTTGCCGATATTGCCGATAAATGTGTTTTCAGTTATAATGCAGTCCTTTGAACTGTCGTCATAGCAGAGTGTTTCGCCGTAGACGCTCTGAAAATAATTGTTGCGTACAACATTGTCTCGTCCAGCAATAGGAATTGTAACATCAGGACGAAGTACACCCTGAGATGTCCACTTCCAAGGTGCATTGTAAACACAGCCTATGTTTTTAAACTGATTATTAATAACAACATTTCCGTTGCCTCTTATGTTAACGGTACTTCGTGCATATTTGTAATCCTCGAATACAAAGCCTTCAATCCAGATATAATCACGTCCGAATAAGTTGAAAACGTCTGTAAGTTCATTTTTTCTTGCTGCTATTGAATATTCAATGCCTGCATTGTCGTAATGCTGTACTTCTTCTTCTTTCCAGCCAGTATCACTGAGCCACTGTGCTCTTACCTGCGGATTAACAGTTGAACCGTTAAAAATATCCTTGTGTTTGATTATTACTTTCCCTATATCAGAAGTTTTTTCGGGCCTGAAAACTATCATAGCATCTTCTGTTCCTGATACTTTAGGTGTTATATCATCCTCAATGTAAGTTCCAGGACGTATAAGAACAGTTGTACCCGGAGTTGCCTCATTAGCAGCTTTCTTGATTGACCTGTAAGGACTTCCAGAAGAACCGTTTCCGGTAGAGTCGTTTCCGTTTTCAGCAACGTAAATAAATCTTTCGTTTGTTTCGACTGCTTTCACTTCAGGAATATTAACTATCCCCACATCATTAATTACACCCATATTGAAAAAGAGTGCAGGCACAGCGACAAGGCTTAACAATCTTCGCCATAATATTGAATTTTTCATTATAATAGCTATTCCTTTCTGTTTTGATGAGTTCAGATTTACAGATTCTTTAGTTATCAGACAACCTTACTGATTTTTTAATATACATTGTACAGACTTAATATTAAAATTTCATGCGATTTTGCTTAATATTAATAATACACTATTA
>JAIDNR010000209.1 GCA_029063695.1 Ruminococcus sp. | reverse complement strand
AAAACGCAATGAACATTGCAAGCGATGAGATTGCAAACAAAAGTCTCGAAGAACTTACCGAACTCCAAAAAAAAAAAGAGCAGAACAGCTAAACAACATCCCACCTGAATTATGGACTAAAACAGACTATTGTATTTTGAATGAACAATTTGCAGATTTCATATACGAGGACTGTACAATGACTTCAAGAAACATAGCAATATCAATGCTTAGAATGGGCAAAAGTTTTGAAGAAGTAGCAAGAGATACAGGCTATTCACTTGAAAAAGTAGCAGAATTTAACGAACTTATGCTATATGAGAGAGGAAAATACGAAAGCTAATGATAGAACAGAAATTAATCAAGCAAGCGAGGCAAACAAGCCTTGTCGCCTATCTGATGAACAGAGGAGAACAATTAAAACGTGTTGGTGCTAATTATGTTCTTAAAGAACACGATAGCCTATACATCAAGGATAATATGTTCGTCTGGTACTCTCAACAAAAACAAGGCAACTCCATAGACTTCTTAATGCTCTACTATGGAATGAAATTTGACGAGGCAGTTTCAGAACTCACCGGAACTATCCTACCAACAATTCCACAACAAGAAAAACACAAGCCACAACAACCCACATCAAAAGCCGACAATGAAAAGAGAGTGCTTGCATACCTATGCAAAACAAGAGGACTTGAAAACCACCTTATATTCGCTCTAATAAAGCAAGGCAAGCTGTATCAAGACAACAAGGGTAATTGTAACTTTGTCATTTTTGACTGGAAAGAAAATCCGATAGGTGCAGAAATTGTCGGAACTGGTGACACAAGATATAAACAAATCACTATCCATAGCGGATATGGTTTTCATCAGACATATGGAACACCGACAGAGGCTCTCTACTTTGAAAGTGCTATCGACTTGCTTAGTTGCTATCAAATGTTCCAAAACAAGCTAACAAATCATATCCTTGTAAGTATGGGTGGTCTGAACAGTAGCGTTATACACGAACTTAAAACAACTATGCCACACTTAAACCATTGGTTATGCGTGGATAACGATATTGCAGGAAACAATTTCATAGAAGAAATAAGGCAAAACATCAAGAATATACATACATTTAGACCGCCAAAAAACTTCAAGGACTGGAATGAATGGCTACTATCAAATAAACAATAGCGGAGCAGGAAAAAAACAAATAGCCTGAAATGGAGGATATTATGTCAAAAAAGTCAAAAGTAACACCAAAACTTGACCTTGTTTTCAAAAAAATATTCGGAGATGTCAAAAACACAGATATATTAGCCGATTTTCTTGCAACGGTTCTTGGAATTAGTCCGTCTGAAATCACAGACATAGAAATTTTGGACAATGAAGTCGTTCCTGATGTGTTGCTTTCCAAATTCAGCCGTCTTGACCTGAGAATAACCATTAATCGAGTTACATCGGTAAATATTGAGATTCAGGTGCTGAACTACGGCAACTACAAAGAGCGAACATTATTTTACTGGGCGAAGATGTACACAGGCGAACTTCAGAAAAATGAGGATTATCTTAACTTGAAAAATGCAGTCGCCATCAATGTTATTGACTTCAATCTTTTTGATTGCAAGGATTATCATTCAACTTTCAAAATCTTTGAAGAACACCGACAGGAACTTCTTACGGACAAATTTAGGATTGATTTTCTTGAACTCCGTAAAGCTAAGGAATGTAAGGAGCGTGGTTCTGTGACTGATAAGAAACAAATGTGGATGGACTTTCTGAACACCAATGCAGAGGACGATGAAACGCTTGACCGTCTTGCATCAGGTTCTTCGGTTATGCAAAAAGCTGTTGCCGTTCTTCGTCAGATGAGTGCTGATGAAAAAGAGCTGTACGAAATTGAACAGCGTGAAAAAGCTGTCCGTGATGAGATTTCCGCAAGGGCATATGAACGTCAGCAAGGTATAACACAAGGTATGGAAAACATAATAGCAAAAATGAAAAAGTCTGGAATGTCAGATGAACAGATACAAAACATTTTGGCAATTAGCTAATCAAAAGTTGGTATTATTACCAACTTTTTTATTTTTCAGTTGTAAAATAGCTGAGCAGGAAAAAAAACAAATTTGTCACCGTGACAAACAAATTCAGTTTGATTGTTTTTGTTTTTTTTCCTGCCTTGCTTTTTATTGCTAAAAGGGAGTGCAGAGGGAACGGCTGCCCCTGTTGGAATTGTGTTGTTGTAGCTTGCGAAAATGACATAATTACTACAGGGTTATTATTATTGACGCCACTCCAAGCTTGTGTTATAATCAAGATGAAAGGAGTGTGCAGTAAAATTATGCCAAAGACAATAAGTTTTCACAATGGAACGGTATGGAGCAGAGGGCATAACATCAGAGACGAAAGATATACAGGCAAGCAGGAACACATTGATTTTTCCCTCACAGCCAACAATGTAATTATTCGTGATGTGTCTGTCCGTCAAGCATATGATGAGATTTTTGGACAAGCAGTTCGGGAATATAACGACCGACAAAAGAGAGCCGACAGAAAGATTGACTGCTACTATGACAAGATTAAGAAAGATAAACGCAAACACCCTGTCTATGAGTGCATAGTACAGATAGGTGATAAAAATGATACAGGCAATTCTGCTGAATTGGAGAAACAGGCATTAATCAGATTTGCTGAAGAATGGGACAAACGCAATCCTAACTTGAGTCTTATTGGTGCTTATGTTCATTGTGATGAACCTGATGGAACTGTGCATATGCACCTTGACTATATACCTGTTGCGGAATGTTCAAAAGGTATGCTTATTCAGAACAGCCTTGACAGAGACTTACAGCAACAGGGCTTCAAGAGCGAAAACATACATCAAACTACACAAATAGCGTGGCAGGAACGTGAGCGAGAGGCTTTAACCGCCATTTGCAGAGAATTTCTTATTGATGCACAACATAGTCAGGGCATAGGCAAGAGGCGTAAATACCTAACTCCGCAGGAATACCACAGAGCCAAAGACGAACAACAAGCACAAATAGATAATGAACTGCAACCACTCAAAGAAGAATTGGACGAATACAGACAGCTTGATGTAGCTGCTAAAGCATTTATAGTTGATGAAAAGAAGTTGCCATTTATTAAGAGAGTATCTGTAGCGGAAGATGATATGGAACGTTTAAAGGAACAAGCAAAGGCATATCGCATAAATCAAACGGAAATTAATACACTACGAAAGAGAAAAGCTACACTTGATAAACGTCAGTCTGAACTTGATGAACGTTCTGCAAGTCTTGATAAAAAGAACAACAACTCAAAAAAGATAGGCAGACCGTAATGAGTGACTATCAAGCAGTCAAAGAAATGTACAACCGACAGTATGATATTAACGGCTTATTAGAACATTCTGAAGCGTGTGTGTCAACTTTGACTGCTGAGAATAATTCATTAAGCCGTGCCATTGCCAATCAAGCTAAAACTATACAGGAACTTCAAGAGCAAGCCACCAAACTTCAAGAAACACTTAGAGGAGCATATGAAAGTCTAACCAATGTCACAAAAGCAATAGGTATGCTAAAATACTCTGAGGGAGATTATAAGGCAAGTCTGACAGAACAACAGAGCCGATTGATTGACGCTATCGCAAAGTATTCTGAACGTTGGGCGAGTTTAGATGGCTATCCTGACTTAGCTGAGGATATAAAGACACATATCGGTATCAGCAACGGAATAAAAGATGAAATCAAGGAACTTATGCCAAAAAAGAGGTCACGTGGAATGTCGCTGTAATCAACTTTGTTTTTTTTCCTGCCCTGCAAGTTTTATTTTCACCTGCGGGGCAAGTAAAAAAGCGGAGCAAAAAACAACTGTATAAGAGAATAGAAGAAAAAAAATAGGGGAAATGTTACATTTCCCCTATTTTATGGGATTTCATAGTTTTTAATCATTGTCGGGTTTTATGCAGTAGTATTGTCGGGTTTTATGCAGTAGTATTGTCGGGTTTTATGATATAGTATTGTAGTAATTTACAGCAATAGTTTTAATTGAAAAATCCAAAAGAAATTGTTAAGAAAAAGCTTGACATTATTGTACTAATATGCTACAATATCAATGGAGTGATATAAACAAATAATATTGGAGGATATTATGGCAAAGGACAATACAAAAATAACATATGAACTCACGGAAGAAGAAGTTATGATTGACAATGACACAGGTGAAGTCAAAAACGAAGTAAAGAGACACACACAACGTGTTAGAATAGGTAAAGAACCTCAATATGTCAAACTTTATTTAGACCACTTAAGCCGTTTTAAAGGCTTACAATTAAGCCTTAATCCTATTCTTTCAGAATTATTAAAGAAAACTACTTATGCTGACCCTAAAGAACAAAATGGAGGTATGATATTATATCTTAACAAGCCATTAAAAGCAGATATTGCTAAAATGTGCGGTATTAGTCTTTCAAGAGTAGACCACGCAGTTACCGAATTTGTAAAAAAAGGCTATATGCGTAGACTTGATTTAGGCAAGTATCAATTCAATCCGTTCTTCTTTGGTAAAGGTGAATGGAAAGATATTGAGAACATCAGAGCAACATTCGACTACGGAACAGGCGAAGCAGTTGCTGAAATCGTAAAAAAAGAAGAAAACGCAATGAACATTGCAAGCGATGAGATTGCAAACAAAAGTCTCGAAGAACTTACCGAACTCCAAAAAAAAAAA
>JAIDNR010000208.1 GCA_029063695.1 Ruminococcus sp. | reverse complement strand
GTAACCGCCAAAAAACATCCCACCCATAAAAAAGCAGATCCCCGAGCCGCAGCTTGGGAATCACTAATTTTACGAGATCTTGCATATTTTCTGTACAGCTGAATTCCAAGGCAAAAGTTCTTCAAGAATATCAGGGTTAGTCAGAAACTCCATACTTGGGAGAACAGTCAGAAGCAGTTCAAAATACTTGAAGACATCAAGACCGTTTGCTTTGGCTGTCTCCACAATGCTGTAAATGTCTGCACTCGCTTTCGCACCCTTTGGCGTGTCGCTGAACAGCCAGTTCTTTCTGCCGACTGTGAAAGGTCTGATAGCATTCTCGGCTATGTTATTTGAGATGGCACAGTTCCCGTTTTTGAAATAGTTGCTGAGATATTCTTTTCGTTTGAAGGCATAGTCAAATGCCTTGCCAAGTTGAGTTTTGGGCAATACTGACTGTGCTGTTTTTTCAGCCCATGACCAGAAAGCCTCAAACACAGGCTTTTCCCGCATTAGACGCTGCTTGAATCGTTCTTCGGTTGTCAGCATATCAAGCTCTGACTCAACGGCAAACAGCTTATCGCAGAAGTCCCTTCCTGTCTTAGCTATGCTGTTTTCACTGTCCACGACAATAGCTTCATGAAACTTACGCCTCAGGTGAGCCCAGCAGTTACAGTGTGTGACCCTTGTAAGCTTATTGTAGCCTGCATATCCGTCTGTATGAAGGTACCCGCTGAATTTGCCAAGAAACTTCTTAGCCACATCTCCAGACCTTGACTTATTGTAATCGTAGATCACTATCTGTCTTTCGGAATGCTTTCCAGTTCGGTACACCCACATATACTGCTTGCTGTTATCAGAAGCTTCCTTTTCTTTCAGGACTTTGACGTATGTCTCATCGCAGTGCAGGACTTCTTCTTTCAGCATTTCTGTTTTTAATCTTGCAACAAACCCGTTGAAATAATCCTCACTGCATCTGATCACCCAGTTTGCCATTGTTGTTCGTGTGAGAGAATATCCGAGTCTTTCCCAGTCCTTTTCCTGACGGTACAGCGGAACAGCATTAACATACTTCTGATATATCACCCATGCCGCTGTTGAAACTGATGCAAGCGAATGCGGAAGTACCGGCGCAGGTACAAGTCCATGAAGAAATACAGGCATATTCTTTTTCTCGCATTTCTTACAGCCATATGTCAGGCTGTAATATTTCTTCACGACCAGTTTCGCAGGGATCAGTTCAACCTCCTCACGAATATATTTCTTGCCGATAACCTTCATCCGGCTTTTACATCGTGGACAAATCTGTTCTTTATCTGGAATAGTACAGTTAATGATCTCAGTCTCAATATTCCTGATAAGCTCATCACGCCTGGTTTTCGGAGTTTTTCTTGTATAGCCTTTGACTGTCTTTGAAACAGCTTCCTCAGATTTCTCGATATACTCAGTTTCGGCTTCATTGAAAAATGACTGCTGTCCGTCATCGGTTGTACGTTCACTTGCTCTTCCAAATGTCTTATGCTTTGAAAGTATTAATGCTTCAAGATAAATATGACAGTCTTTTTTTAGGCATTCAACTTCAACAGATAATTTCTCGTTTTGTTTTCCTAATTTATCATTTTGAGATTCCAGGTTGGTGATCTTCTTACCTTGTTTTTTGAGTTCAGCCTGAAGCGCAGCAATATATTCTGTGTCTGTCATATTTCCTTTTTCTATCACTGAACTCACCTCCCGAACTCAAAATATCACTGCATATATTTTAACACAAAAAGCCCGAAAAGTCCATAAAAATCAGACTTCTCGGGCATAGAAATATCATTAACATTTATGTGCATCTTAACTGTGGATAACTCAGCATACTGCTCCTGTTCGTGCAGGCTTTATTGCTGTTTTCTGTTCAATGGACAAGCCTTCCATTAGCCAACGGAATTCCTGCTGGGTTATTTGCCGTGCTTCGTCTGAATCACGAGGCCATTTGTATTTACCGTTTTCAAGCCTCTTGTACAACAGTACAAATCCGTCATCTTCCCACAGCAGCGCCTTGATACGGTCACAACGTTTACCGCAGAACAGGAACAGACTTCCCGAAAACACATCTAATTTGAAATTCTGCTGCACAATTGCTGCAAGTCCGTCTATTGCTTTACGCATATCTGTATATCCACACACAATGTAGATATGCTCTGCACGGCTGAAATCTCCAATCATTTCAGTACTCCAATTAACCGCTTCAAAGTTTCAGCATTGAAGTTATCCGGAACATCGACTATGACATCACCTACCATGAGCCTGATACGCTTATCTTCATCACATTCACATACCGGTTCTACTGGCACTATGTCATGATGTTCAATCTCTCCGCATACTGCCTGACGTACTCTCTTCAATCGGTAGTAATACGTTTTGAGATTTATGCCATTTTGCTTGCACCATTCACTAACAGTCATGCCGCTTTCTTTCCTGCACTTAACCATTTCCGTCCATTGCCTCAACTTTATTTCTTTCTTCACTCTAGCTATTTCCTTCATTCCTATCATCTCCTGTTAGACTTTTTTTGATACTTCTATTTTAGTCTATTTGGACTTGATTGGATAGGGTGGGATGTTTTTGGGCGGTTACAGAGAAAACGCCGATATTTCAGTGTTTTCTCCGCTTTAGAAATGTCTTGCTACTACAAAATAGATGAATGCTATAAATAACTCTTGCAGCATAGAATACACAATGTCAAATTATTATAAATAAGAATATCTTTGGAGCATGAAATGAACCAAATGATTCATTTCACAAACTTCGCTTTATGAAATTTTATTTTTGCATAATATTAAACATAATCCGATGACCAAAATAAATGAGAATACTTTGTATTATGAAAATGGCCAAGGATATCGTTAAAGTTCCTTGATTTTTCAATAGTTAAACCCATTATTACATAATATTTCTGTCTGCCGTGCTGAAACAGATAACAGACCTCCTCGGAAACTAATAAATCAAGATACATATTTGTCAAAATATCGAGTGTATGAATTGAAATGTATGTTTTAAAATTTAAGTTTCCGAGGAGGTCTAATATACCATCTGTCCATATCAGTTTCTTTTGTTATTATCTATTAAAACAATTAGGATTATTCGTTAAATATCATCGGTACAGTCCACTAGTTTAATCAATAACAGGATATAAGTTTTTCAATTTAATTCTGCCATCAGAAGTAGTGAACTGCCAATCGATTTTGGAGTTTTTATTGTTATGTAGTTAGCAACAAGCCAAAACATTAGTAACAACTTTCTTCTTAGAGCCTGTTCAGTATCTCCACGTGTGCGGATTTTCATGCATAATTTTTCTGAAGTCAAGGAAAAAATTCGCAGGCATACTGTCGTATGGCAAGGATTTTTGACGTAGAATTCAGCAGAATTTGCTGAAAAGACGTGCACGGGGAGATGCTGAACAGGCTCTTAGTAATAAGATAATCTGAGAGACATTGCCGACTCATTATACCGATTCCATTTTTAGCCATATCAAGCCAGCTGGCGTGCTTGGGTGTTTAGTGTAGTTCGAGTTTTTCAGCTAATCTTCTTGCTTCAGCAGGAGCAAATGCTGTTGTATAGCGAAACAATAAAATGCGTGTTGAGACTATCCATAACCAAAACTATTCTTTCACAAGCCGAATAATATTCATCCACAAGAAGTTTGATGCAATGTGAAAAATCGGTTTTACGTGTATCTGTTACCAAAACATGACGCTGTCTGGCTAAAGGTTCAAACATCATAAATAAGTCTACTACGCCGTTTCTACGATACTCATAATCAACTCTTTTGGTTTCACCTGGTTTTACAAGCAATGACGGTCTTATTTCTTCAATAATCTGACGACTTGTTTCATTAAGGCAACAGGATAAAGCAGATTATATGGGTGTTGATAAACCTTCAACACATCTTCCATAACTGCCACGAATTCCGCTCCGGCTTTTGGGATACACCATTCTTTAAACAGTCATGTTTTGAGTTCGATTTTTTTAAAGTTGTTCCGACTGCTGTTGCAGATATGGAATCTATTATCTTTAACTCTACGAGTTTGTCAGTTATCATCTGTAACGTCCATCTACTGTATCCTTCCAGTACATCAGAACAGACTATTGCTATCATTTTTGCCTCTACATCACCCATTATCTTATGATGGCGATTCAACATTTTTTACGTTCTTATGCACTTTCAAAATCTTCTTCAACAAAACGTTTGGATATCTGGCATACGGTTCTTTCATTAATATCAAATACTTTTTTGCCTTCTGATTCATCTAATTTCAGGAGAATTTGGCGTGTTTTATTCTTATCGCTACACTTTTTCCTTTGGAAACTATTTCCTCAAGTTCGTTCCTTTCTGCTTTCGTTAATTCTACTCAATATTTACGTGGCTTCGTTTTTTCACCTCGTATATATATTTCCATATTTTTTGATTTTTTAAGGGGTTATAGTACTAGTTCAAGCTTACACATCAGTATTAACAGAATGCTGATGAGAGAAAAAATCAATTTAAGCAAATTACTTGCTACCAGCATACTTGGAATTCAATTATTAACTATAAAAGAAATGAATGGTAAAATGAAAAGTTTAAATTGTAGATTTGAATCGCACTAAGCTTAATAATCTTTAGGACTAATTAGTTTTTATTTTTTTGAACACTTAATTAAGATTTCTTTAGCATGAGGGTCTATAGAATTTAACGTGGAATTCCAATCTTTAGCACTTACATAAGAAGTCTCATCCACTCTAAAGCCAACCTCGGTACACATTTTTATTATTTCATCCATAGAGAAACGTTTTTCTCTAACTATTAATTCTATAGGAAGTTCACGTCCAGATACAAACTGTTCTTTTCTATATATCAAATGGTCATCTTCATCAATCATTAAGAATTCAGGATTAAATATATCTCCTGTTGTTTCCATTATATTACTTGCTTTTAAATCTAAAAGCATATTTGGATTTTGTTTTATTCTAAAACGGTGTTTAGCTATATGATTGGTGAGTTCAAAATTCATGACGGAGATAAATGCAACACCGTCACGCTTAAGA
>JAIDNR010000207.1 GCA_029063695.1 Ruminococcus sp. | reverse complement strand
ATTCATAATCCTGATTGCAAGCTATAAAAAATTTTTATATTCTCTTGACTTCTTCGCTTTACAGTATTATAATGTTAATTGGGAGAATTTAACTGAGAAAGGAAGATTGATATGAAGTTTACCAAAATGCACGGTATCGGCAACGACTATATCTACGTGAACTGCTTTGAGGAATCTGTTGACGAACCCGAAAAAGTCTCTATGATTCTCAGCGACGTAAGAAAAGGCATAGGTTCTGACGGTCTTGTTATGATTATGCCGTCCGATAAAGCCGATTTCCGTATGCGTATGTTTAATATTGACGGTTCAGAGGGTAAAATGTGCGGTAATGCAACACGCTGTATCGGCAAATACGTCTATGAAAAAGGTCTTACGGATAAAAAAGAGATTACTCTCGAAACTCTTTCGGGTATAAAATACCTCACTCTTTTTGTAAATTCCGATAATAAAGTCGAACTTGTCAAAGTCGATATGGGTAAAGCGATTCTTGAACCCGAAAATATTCCTGTTGACTACAAAGGCGACAGATTTATCAATGTCCCTGTTGAAGTAAACGGCGGTACTTATAATCTTACCTGCGTTTCTATGGGAAATCCTCACGCTGTACTTTTTACTGAGAATATCGCTGATTTAGACCTCGAAAAAATCGGCTGTCACTTTGAAAATCACAAGCTGTTTCCCGAAAGAATCAATACAGAATTTATTGAAGTCCTTGACGAACACACTCTCAATATGCGTGTGTGGGAACGTGGAAGCGGTGAGACTTTCGCCTGCGGTACGGGTGCTTGTGCGTCCGCTGTTGCTGCTGTACTCAACGGTTACTGCAAGTATGACGATGAAATCCTGATTCACCTGCGTGGCGGTGATTTGCGTATAACATATCAGTCCGACGGCACTGTCATGATGACAGGTTCTGCCGACTTTATATGCGATGGTGTTGTTGATGATAACTATATTAACATGATGAAGGAGTGCTTATAATGCCACAGTTAAACGAAAATTTTCTCAAATTAGAAAAAAATTACCTGTTTATCAATATTGCCAAGAAAATCAATGCTTTCAAGGCTGAAAATCCAGATGCTGATATAATCAGAATGGGAATAGGCGATGTCACACTTCCGATTGCTCCCGTCGTTATAGATGCCATGAAAAAAGGCTGTGACGAAATGGGCGTGAAAGAGACTTTCAAGGGCTATGAGGACAGCGGTGCAGGCTATGACTTCCTTAAAGAAGCCGTATCAGGCTATTACAAGAGTTTCGGTGCTGACGTTTCACCCGATGAAATCCGCATTAACGACGGTGCAAAGGCTGACTGTGGCAATATCGTTGATATTTTCGGCGATGATAATATTATTCTTGTAACCGACCCTGCTTATCCCGTATACGTTGACTCAAATCTTATGAATGGCAGAAAAATCATCTATGCCGATTCCAATGAGGAAAACGGTTTTGCGGCTATGCCTGATTTCAGCGTACACGCTGATATTATTTACCTCTGTTCACCAAATAATCCGACAGGTTCTGTTTATACCGCTGAACAGCTTAAAGTCTGGATTGACTATGCAAAGCAGAATAATGCTGTTATTATATATGATTCCGCTTATGAAGCATTCATCACTGAGAACGGTATTCCTCGCAGTATCTTCTGTATTGACGGTGCAAAAGAAGTAGCTATTGAAATGTGTTCTCTCTCAAAGACAGCAGGCTTTACAGGTATGAGATGCGGTTATACTGTTATCCCGAATGAACTTGTTGTCAAGGCAAGTGACGGAACAGACGTTTCCGTTGCACAGCTCTGGGGTCGCCGTCAGGGAAGCAAGTTCAACGGCGTTTCTTATCCTGTACAGTGTGCTGCTGCTGCTGTATTCACTGAGGAAGGCTTAAAGCAGATTCACGAAAATATCGCATACTATCAGGAAAATGCACGTATTATCGCCGATACTATGACTTCTCTTGGTGTTAAGTTCACAGGCGGAATCAATTCGCCGTATATCTGGTTCAAATGCCCGAATAATATGGGTAGCTGGGAATTTTTCGACCTCATGCTTGAAAAGATTGCTGTTGTTGGTACTCCCGGAGCAGGTTTCGGCAAAAACGGTGAAGGCTGGTTCAGACTTACCGCATTCGGTGACAGACAGCGTACTATTGAAGCTATGGAACGTTTCAAGGAACTTGTTAAATCATTATAACAAATCAAAAGGACTTGTAAATTTTACAAGTCCTTTTTTATTCTTAATCTTCTAAAATCTGACGTGCCTTTGTATACTTTTTATTCCAGTATTCCAGTTTTTCAGCAGGTACAGCTTTTTTGTCAACTATTCTGCTCTGGTCTGAATTATGCTGTAAATCAGCCATTTTCACTGTTCTTGCAACAGGATTGCTTTTGATTGCCCTGATATACTCAAAATAATCTGTATTATCGTCATGAGTAAGCAACTTTAAAGCCTCCGTAACTTCTTTCGGAAATACTTCTTCAAGCTGTTCAATAGTAATATCCGTATCTTCAACAACATCATGCAATAAAGCAACACAAGTCGTGATTTCGTCGCACATCTGTTCCGCAAGATGATACGGGTGAAAAATATACGGTACTCCGTTACAGTCCAACTGTCCATGATGTGCGTCATAAGCTATTTTCATTGCCTTGTTTGTAAGTGCAGTATAAATTATACAACAAACCTCTTTCAGAAAATTCAAGGGAGCAGTTATGCTCCCTTATTTTTTTAGAACATCATATTACGATGATTTCTTTTTGTTTTTAGAAAGGCAAGCAGTAATCAATGCAAAACAGCCAATAATCCATGCATACATTCCTTTATCGCCTGTTTTGGGTGATGAAGTTTTTTCGGAAGTCGTACTTACAGTTGAAGTTGATACAGAAGTACTATTTGTGGAAGATGCTGTAGTATTAGAAGCAGACTGCGTTGTTTCATCTGATACTGCGACTGTGGAAGATACGGCAGTTGTAGTTGTATCTTCATATACATTGTCGTCCGTTGTCTGAGTTGTTTCTTCAACCTGTGGTATTTCATTTTTCATAGAATCAAGCAGGTATTGTCTGATTCCATCATAAGAATATTCCGATGTTCCCTGAACAGCAAAATCAGAATATTGTTCAAGTTCTGCCATTTTCAGTTGATATTCTTCTTCATTGACATATTCATCGTTGATTGAATATTTTACAGTCGGTGTTTCATCACTATCATTGCCGTTTACAAATTCGCTTTGGTCGGTGCAAAACACATAAAGACGATTAAATGAACCACTTTCCAATCTGTAGAATGTAGAGTAGTGAACATAACCGTTTTCATTTACTGTTATCCAGCAGTAACCACTTTTATCGGTACAGAACTTTGTTGTACTTCTGTATGTCCATTTTTCACATAAATCAGCCTGACTGTTATAAAAAGTATATAACGAATAGTAATTATTGTTGGTATAAATAAGAAGCTCCGGTATTTCATCATCATCAATATAAGCCAGAGAATAAGAATAATTTTCTGTTCCTGCCTCAATATTTTCATCAATCACTTCCAGATATGATTCCTGCCATGTATTCTCAGCACCAAAAACATTATCAAAATTCAAGGTTGAAACTGCTGAAAAACACATTATACCCGTTAAAATCATACCACTTATTTTATTGGCAAAATTCATTTTAAACATACTCCTTTTTATTTAATTAACTTTATTATATCACTTTTTTTATAAAAAGTCAATACACATTTTAGTGTATTTACAAAAAATTAATACAAACGCAGTCAAAAGGGAGCATAACTGCTCCCTTTTTTATTTTATTCAAAAGTACCACTCTTTGCGAGATTTCTCGGCTTATCTACGTCATATCCCTTTGCAACCGATACATAGTAGCCTAAAAGCTGTAATGGAATCACAGAAAGACTTCCTGCAAAATGCGGGTCTGTCTGCGGAATATATACAGTAAAGTCCGCTAAATCTTCCATACTGTAATTACCGTATGTTGTAAGTCCCATGAGAGACGCTCCACGGCTTTTTACTTCAACCATATTGCTGACTGTCTTTTCGTACAAATCAGGCTGAGTGAGTACGCCGATAACGGGAATACCGTCCTCAATAAGACTGATTGGACCATGCTTCAATTCACCTGCCGCATAAGCTTCTGAATGAATATAGCTGATTTCTTTCATTTTGAGACTGCCTTCAAGTCCGATTGCATAGTCTATACCACGTCCGATAAAGAAAGCATCTTTGCAAGCCGCAAGCTTATTTGCATACCACTGAATACGTTCTTTGTCCTCAAGAATCTTTTCAATCTTGTTCGGGATTGTATTAAGTTCTCTAAGAAGTGAATTATACTGCTCCTGCTCCATTTCACCTCTTGTAAGTGCAAACTGCATAGCAAGAAGATAACCTGCAATGAGCTGAGTACTATATGCCTTTGTGGTAGCAACGGAAATTTCAGGACCTGCAAGTGTATAGAATACATTGTCCGCCTCACGTGCAATTGATGAACCGACAACGTTCACTATACCCAGAGTCTTTACGCCGTTCTCCTTTGCCATACGGAGTGCCGCAAGACTGTCTGCCGTCTCTCCCGACTGGCTGATAATAATAACAAGGCTGTCTTTGGCAAGTTTCATCTTCCTGTATCTGAACTCCGATGCAAGTTCAACACGAACCTGAATTGATGTAAAGTCCTCGATAACATACTGTACTGCCATGCCTACATGATAAGCAGAACCGCAGGCAACAATATAAATCTGATTAATTTTCTGCATTTCCTCATCAATGAGACCGATTTCGCTGAAACAGATTTTTCCGTCCTTTACAACAGAATTGATAGTATCCCTGATAACTTTCGGCTGTTCGTGAATTTCTTTAAGCATAAAATGCTCGTATCCGCCTTTTTCGGCAGCTTCAGCGTCCCACTTGATTTCAACAAGTTCCTTCTGAATTTCTTCACGGTCAATATTGTAGAAAGAAACAGCACCTTTTTCAAGCTTTGCAATTTCCATATTGTCGATATAATAAACATTTCTTGTATATTTAAGAATTGCGGGAACGTCCGATGCAACATAAGTTT
>JAIDNR010000206.1 GCA_029063695.1 Ruminococcus sp. | reverse complement strand
TAAGTATGTCTGCAAGGACGGTCCTGTTTTCCGTTTTGACCAGCTCGGCGAACTGCCCGATGAATATTAAAAAGGAGTTAAAATCATGGATAATATGATTAATGTTTATCTGTTCGGTAAAAAATATGAAGTGCCGGCAGGTCTTACAATTATGACAGCTATGGAATATGCAGGATATGAACTTGTACGTGGCTGCGGCTGTAGAAATGGTTTCTGCGGAGCCTGTGCAACTATTTACAGAATCAAGGATAAGCAGGAACTTCACGCTTGTCTCGCCTGCCAGACAGAAGTTCAGGAGGGTATGTATGTTGCAACTCTCCCGTTCTTTCCGCTTGTCAAGCAGGTGTACAATATCAATGAAATAAAGCCTCATGACCAGATTATGATGCAGCTCTATCCTGAAATATACGCCTGCATCGGCTGTAATGCCTGCACAAAAGCCTGCACTCAGGAACTTAATGTTATGCAGTATATCGCATATGCTCAGCGTGGCGAGTATGATAAGTGTGCAGAGGAAAGCTTTGACTGCGTTATGTGCGGAGTATGTTCTTCACGCTGTCCTGCCGGAATCTCTCACCCACAGGTTGCTATGCTCGCACGCCGTCTCAACGGTAAATATATCGCTCCCGAATGCGGACATCTTGCTGACCGTGTAAACGAGATTAATGATGGTACTTTTGATAAGCTCATTGAAGATTTAATGCAGAAGCCGATTGATGAAATCAAAGAGCTTTACAATACCCGTGAAATAGAAAAGTAAGGAGGAATCCCGTCATGTACAAAATTGATAAGCTTAATGAGCTTGCTAAAATAGTTGCTGAAAAGAGAGCTGAAAATGCTGCTCTTGAACCCAGAAGAATGACAGCAGAGGAAAAAGATACACTTCTTGCTACTTTTCACCCTGATTATAAGCAGGACGAATTTACTGTCCTTTCAGCAGGTGTAAACAAAGGCGAAAAAGTTCCCACACAGCTTGCCAAACTTTTACAGGGCAAAAGTCGTATCAGTGCAGGAGATGTTGATTTGAATGCACCTGATTATGATACAGATGTACTTATTATAGGCGGCGGCGGTGCGGGTGCATCGGCTGCTATCGAAGCTGACGAAGCAGGAGTCAAGGCGATGATTGTCACAAAGCTCCGTATCGGCGATGCTAATACAATGATGGCTGAAGGTGGTATTCAGGCGGCTGACAAGCCAAACGACTCCCCTGCTATTCACTACATTGACGCTTTCGGCGGTGGTCACTTTGCTGCAAAGCCTGAACTCGTAAAGAACCTTGTCACAAAAGCTCCTGCTGCTATCCAGTGGCTTAACAAACTGGGCGTTGAGTTTGACAAAGAACCCGACGGCACAATGGTTACAACTCACGGCGGCGGTACTTCACGCAAGAGAATGCACGCTGCAAAGGATTATTCCGGTGCTGAAATCATGCGTACCCTCCGTGACGAAGTTCTCAATCGTGGTATTCCGGTAATCGACTTCACAGCGGCTGTTGAAATTATTCTTGACGAAAACGGAAAAGCAGCAGGTGCAGTTCTCATGAATATGGAGACTAAAGAACTTCTTGTTGCTCGTGCAAAGACTGTCATTATTGCTACAGGCGGTGCAGGCAGACTTCACTATCAAGGATTCCCGACTTCAAATCATTATGGTGCAACTGCTGATGGTCTTATCCTCGGCTACAGAGTCGGTGCAAGACTTCTCTATGCTGATACTCTCCAGTATCACCCGACAGGAACAGGCTATCCCGAACAAATTTTCGGTGCACTTGTTACCGAAAAAGTACGTTCTCTCGGTGCAAAACTCGTAAATATCGACGGTGAAGTTTTCATGAACCCACTTGAAACACGTGATGTAACAGCTTCTTCAATTATCCGTGAATGTACAGAAAGAAACAAGGGTATTGAAACACATCTCGGCAAGGCTGTATGGCTCGATACTCCTATGATAGAGGTTATTCACGGTGAGGGTACTATTGAAAAGAGAATCCCTGCTATGATGAGAATGTTTGGCAAGTATGGTATTGATATTCGCAAAGAGCCGATTCTTGTATATCCTACTCTTCACTATCAGAACGGCGGACTTAACATCAGCGTTGACTGTTCAACAGACGTTGAGAACCTCTATGCGGCAGGTGAGGTTGCAGGCGGTATTCACGGCAGAAACAGACTTATGGGAAATTCTCTCCTTGATGTTATCGTTTTCGGACGTGATGCAGGTAAAAATGCAGCTGCCAAAGCTAAGGAAACGGCAGTTCCCGAAAAACTTACTCTTGAACATATCGAAAAGTTCAATAATGAGCTTTCAGAGGCAGGTATTGTGAACGAAACTGTTTCACCTATGCTTCTTCCTCACTATGCAAGAAAGTCAAAATAAATAAATTAAATCAACAAGCATAAAAATCGGCGGACATTTTTGTCCGTCGATTTGTGTAAAAAGACGTTTTGTTATATTATACAAAATATTGAAAAGAGGTAAAAATATTTTATGGAATTAATTAACATGGGAGATTTCTCCATTGCAGTCAAGGAAGTAATATTCCTTGTATTCACTGTTTTTCTGATTACAGCAGTAGGCTACCTTCTGGGACGAATTACTAT
>JAIDNR010000205.1 GCA_029063695.1 Ruminococcus sp. | reverse complement strand
TACAGTTGTTGCCTTTGATAAAATACAGAGTGTTATTTTCGTCAAGTATCGTAAATACAAAGTTGCCGATAACATCTTCAGCCATATTTTTCAGGCTGTTAAAGTCCAGTTTTTTCTGCTGTTCTATGAGCTGAACTGCAACATAGCTGTCAGTTTCAATCTTGGTTTTTGGAAGGTTGTGAGACTTGCGGAGTGATGTGTCATTGTACAGCACTCCATTGTGAGCAAACGCAAAAGTCTTATCAGCTTTGCCGAAAAATGGGTGATTGTTGCAGTTGTTTTCTTTGTCACCCTGTGTAGCGAGTCGGGTGTGTCCCATTAATGCCGCCGTATTTTCGGGGATATTGAACCTTATTTTGTGGGCAGGTTTTGGACGTTTATAAATAGTTACACGTCCGTTTTTGACGTATGAAATCCCAGCCGCATCTGTGCCACGTTCTTCCGCAGCGTTTGCAAGTGCCTGAGTGAGTTTCTTCAGGAGCTTGTGCGGTATCTTCTTACCGCAGTTAAGCCATCCGTATAATGCACACATATTATTTGTCCTCCTTTTTCTTGTCATCTGATTTTACAGAGATGGTGATTGCGGTCAGAATGGAAACCACGATTTCGAGAATTTTGAGCATCTGTTTTGGTGTTGGTGCTTTCATTTTACATTTCCTCCTCTGATGTGATTTTTTCGTTTATGTAGAGACTGCGTTCTTTGAGGTACTGAATGAGTTCAGGCTCAGTGATTCCCAAAACAAATTCCGACCACGAAAGTTTTGCAATTTCTTCATCGGTCATTGAATATGCCATATCGCAGATTCTTGCAACAAGTTCGAGAGTTGCAATGAAAGTGTTATATTTGAGCGTACCTTTGAACATACGAAATTCAATCGTGTGATAATTACAAAGGTTCACTGCAACATAGCGACCGTAATTTTTCTTAGCCTTGTCCATAATCGCTTTTGGGGAATTTTCGTATCCGTAACGTGCAGCCCAGCGGTTCATAACATACTCGGAACGTCTTGAAAATTTCAGCATCTCATTCCAGTAATGCTCCACAAAATACAGGATTCTTGAAATAACTTCGTCCTGCTCGTCACGATCAAGACCAAAACTGTCACGGTTGACATGAATATGAAGTCCGCAGGTGCTTGTCTGGTGAGAACGATAACCAAGATAAACTGCCTTTTTCATGATATTTTCCCAGCAGAAAATTTTGTGATAATCAAGTGTCATCGGGTGACTTACTATTTCCATTCCGTCATCAAGCGAACCGTCTGTTTTTATGTAGATACGCTCGTCGTCTTTGTTGGCAATGTCGAGAATTTCCTCTGCATAGTCATCGTCCTTGCCTGCTCCGTCAATTTCAAGCTCGACACCAAAGAATCTTGTATTATCATCACAGGTATATTTGCCAAAGAATTTAGGTTCGGGCTTGTAGCTGTATTCATGAATTGCAGCATTTCTGCGGATATCCTGATAACAGTTGTGGCAGTAATAGCAGTCTTCATACTCATAGGTATCGTCGTTGTGGATAATGGCATCGCACTCCTCACAGCGTGAGTAGTAGTCTTCGTAGCATCGACCGCAAAGACAGATGTTGTCATCGCTATAGGCATCTGAATCCCAGATGATTTCATCACAGCGGTCGCAGGTTACAGTGTAATTGTCGACACAATCTTGACAGATTGGCTCTCCGTAGATGATGTCATAGTCGTTACTCTCAATAATTTCACCGCAGTGGGTGCAGCAGATTTTTTCTTCCATTTGTTTTTCCTCCGTAAAATAAAAATTGCCCTCTCGGAATAAACTAAGAGGGCTTTGTCGTGTGGGTTAATATTCTTCTGCTAAAAGCATAGTCGAGTGGTCACCATCATCAATGACATAGACTTTTTCTGTAATCGGATTACTGCATGGAATAAAGTAATTCATACAGTATTCGGGCTGTTCTGATGTGTGAATGATTTTCTGCAATATACCGACAGACTCAAATGTAAACACCTGAAGATAGTCTTTCGGTTCGGACATTCTGTCAATACATTCCCACATAAAAAGCTGGAGTTCAAACGGTATTTCCGCAAGAACTCCTTTTGTGATGTAACGTTTATTCTGAAACATTTTGATTCTCCTTTCATTGTAAGATTACTATGATTCATAGTATCAATATAATAATATATATACA
>JAIDNR010000204.1 GCA_029063695.1 Ruminococcus sp. | reverse complement strand
ACTGTTTTTGTCAATGAATCAATTGAAAAACAATAAAAACCGGTGTATGCCTTTGTTTCTTCATACCAAAGATGACAAATACCACTTTTAATTTCAATATCAGGAAAATAAGCCATAATATTGATTCTATGAGTACCGTCTATCTCGTGTTCATAGAGAAACTTAGCATAATTTACAGCAAATTTTTCTACTTCGTCCATATTGCAGACATCTGATTTAATGAATATTATGTTTGATGCACCATATTTCCATTGAAGTTTTTCGTCAACAATCTCATTCATTTTAATATCACAAGCGTTTGTACTTGCATAATATCTGTAATCATCTTTTGAAAACTGTGTTGAAAGATATTCGTCTATGAGTTCTTCTGCATATTCTGCGACAGAATAATCATAAAAATCATCTGTGAATTTATCATCAGAAATTGCTTTTACAGTTACCGTCTGTCTTGCTCCGATATTCTTCGGGTATGCGTATAACTTTTCAGATTCATTGATACCTTTCTGAATATATCCGGAATATACAAACTCTGTTTCGTATTTGTTTTCAAGATAACACAACATTTGCTCAATACGTTGAATAGAACGTTTCTGAGAGTCACTCAATTCCGAAAATTTTTCCGATAAATTCATAGTATTAAGAATATCTTTTTGTCTGTCATTAAGCTGATAATCGTCAGTGTAAACAATACTTGTGCCTGACTGTGAGGTTTCTTCCTGCCCACAACTTACAAAACAGGAAGAAACCATTAATACACACAGGATAAAAACTAAAATATTTCTTTTCATGAGCATATTACCATATTTGAATATGTAGCTGAATAAGCTACTGCATAATTATTATTTTACTGTACTGAATTCCCGACTAAAAGTTGGCTCATATCCGTAATATCTGAATTCATGCTGTCAAGATTCATACTGTCATAAACGTTGCTGTCGTCGCCGAATACAGCCATGTTTTCAGTAAGTATCATAAGCTGAATATCTGTTTGGTCTGCAATTTCGTCCGTCTCATCATCAACAGAAATACGGTTCGAAATTTCAGAAATAACAATATTTTCATTTTCAGTGAAAAATTCAGAAGAGCCCATATCGTCTGCATAAATTTCATCAAGAACTTCTGCATTTGCCTGAATAATTTCTTCTTCCGAAAGACTTTCTGTAAATTCAGCAGTTTCAGCATTTACAATTCCTGATATACCATCAGCAAATTCAAATATGAAGTTATCAGTGCAGAAGTTTCTAATTGTTATTGTATCATCACTATTATTGACAGAAACCAGAAGCTCGGACTGATTCACTATACTGAAAGTAACGGCATCAAAATTAATATCGCTGAATATTACTTTATTGTTTCCGAAATAATCTTCAATAATATCAGCTCCGTATCCAAGTTCAAAGATATAGGTATCATCACCATAACCGCCATTAAGACAGTCATTTCCAAATCCACCACATAGTATATCATTACCTGCTCCACCGTTCAAAGTGTCATTTCCACCATCACCATAGACGATAATCCCATTATCGCTCCATGCATATATGTAATCATCATGTTCTGTTGCATGAATATACTTCAAAGGATTTTCAATATTGTCATATGTATATGTTTTTCCATCAGAAAATCTGATATTAAAGTTTCTGTTTCCTTCTGAAACAAAATAATTCTGAATTACAACAGTATCTTCAATGCCTTCAAAAATAACTGTCAGGTCATTCCAGTCTGTACGATATGATTTCATATTTTCATTTGTTATACCTTCACCAAAACTGATAATATTTATGCCCTCTGAATCATTAATTGTATCTGTTCCATATCCGACACTGAAAATATAAGTATCATTTCCTGCTCCACCCTGTAAATAATCTGTTCCTTCACCGCCGTCAAGAATATCATTACCACCGTTTCCATTCAGGGTATCATTGCCAATACCTCCAAATAACTGGTCATTTCCGTTTCCGCCATTTAAAGTATCATTACCAGCCTCGCCAAAAATAATTCCGCCTCTATCATCAATGGCATTAATATAGTCATCATTTTCAGAACCGTAAAATTTTCTCAGCGGACTATTTGTTTGAGAAACATGAATTTTAACACCGTTATCAAATAAAAGATTGAAATTTCTGCTTGCTTCGGAAGTAAAAAATCCCTCAATAATAAGTACATCTTCAGAATCTACAAATGTAACAGTCATATCATTCCAGTTTGTTCTGTAAGCTTTTATCTGGTCAGGAGCATAGCCGTAAATCTGAATAGTATTTAAACCCTCCCAGTCATTTATTCTGTCAGTCCCGTAGCCAGCTTTAAAGATATATGTATCGTTGCCCGCTCCGCCGTACAGAGAATCATTATCTGCACCTCCGTCAAGCAAATCATCTCCGGCGTTTCCAGTTATACAGTCATTGCCTTCATCACCGTACAAGCAGTCATTTCCATCACTTCCTACAAGCTGGTCATCAGCCGGTTTTGCAACATTTGTAATTCCGTCACCATAAATTGAAATCATATACTCACTGCCATCAGTTCCATAAATAGTACGCAAAGGACTGTCCTGTGCTACAGCTTCAGTTACAGTTCCATCAGCAAATATAAGTATAAAGTTTCTTGCATTTTCATCAATGCAATAATTTTTGATAATCAAAGTATCCTCAGAACCATCAAAGGTTAACTGTATATCATTCCAGTTGGAACGGTATGCCTTAATTCCTTCAGCTCTAATTCCGTCACCAAAAATTATTTTATTTATGCCTTCAGTATCCATAATTGAATCTGATCCATAGCCTAATTTGAAGATATATGTATCATTGCCACTCACATCTTCAATAATATCATTACCGAAACTACAGTCAATAATATCATCACCATCTCCGCCACTGATATAGTCGTTACCTATACCACCGTCAATGTAGTCATTACCATTTTCACCAAAAATCGTATCATTTCCGATACCACCAAAAACTACGTCATTTCCGTCATTAGAAGTAATTCTGTCATTTCCCGAATCTCCAAAAATAAAATCTTTGTCAGTTCCGCCGAGAATAAAATCATCTCCCTGAGAACCAGCAACAATATTCATTTTATCATCAAGAGGCATATAATCAGAATTTTCTGTTCCCTGAATATATGTATCTGAATTTGATGAAATGTTATCTTTTACAGCAAACAGTTCTTCACCAATCTGCAAATTATATGCGTCAGGATTTTCAGAAAAGTTTTGAATAATAAGCTTGTCTTCTGTATTTCTGATTGTGATTACTGCATTTTCACCAGCAATACAAATGTCAAGTTCTGACAAATTAAGATTATCTGTAATTTTAATAGTACCACCGTTATCATTAATTATATCAGTTCCATAATTTCTTCCAAAAATGTAAGTATCGTCACCTTCACCGCCATAAAGAATATCATTTCCGATTCCTCCGTCAAGAAAATCATTTCCGTCATCGCCGTAAATTATGTCATTTCCAGCATTTCCACAAAGTATATCATTATCTGTGCCACCAAAAATAATGTCGTCTCCGTTTCCTGCATTAACGGTGTCACTGCCTTCATTGCCATAGATAATATCATTGCCATTGCTTCCATAAATGGTATCATTACCTTCAAAAGCATGTATAATGGAATCTTTAACAACCGCTTTAAGGACATCATCTCCGTCACTGCCATAAATATGTCTGAACGGACTGTTTTCATCAGTAACATACATTTTTATATTATTAAATTCAAGATTATAATTTCTGTATTCTTCATCTTTGCGGAAATCCTTTATTACAAGAGTATCATCTGTACCTTTTATAGCATTAGTTGCATCATATTCATCTGTTCCATTTACAAGAATATCATCTGAATTAAGTCCTTTGAATTTTATTGTGTTTAAACCTTCAAAGTCAATAATCGTATCATTGCCATATCCTTTTGCAAATATGTATGTATCTTCACCTTTTCCTCCGTAAAGCATATCACTGCCTGTTTCACCGTCTAATATATCATTTCCTTCGTCACCATAGAAAATATCATTACCATTTCCGCCATAAATAGAATCATCTTCATCTCCGCCGTGTATTTCATCATTACCAGAATCACCGTAAAGAGTATCTTTTCCGTTTCCACCATAAATCATATCATTGCCATTTCCGCCATGAAGGGTATCATTACCGTCCTCGCCGAAAATAAAATCAATATTAGATGTTCCATTATAGGAATCATTTACATCAGTTCCAAGATATGTTGTAGACAATTGACACATTTCAAGAATGTATGAACAATCTTCTGAAATATTGACACATATATCAGTAAACTGATTAAATAAATCCGTACTATTCGCTTTGTCATAAATATTAAGATACGAACCGACAGTGTATACTATGTTATCA
>JAIDNR010000203.1 GCA_029063695.1 Ruminococcus sp. | reverse complement strand
ATCATAAACACTATGGTGTTAAAACTTTTATATGGTTATTAAGCAGTCAGTCAGATCTTATTTTTATATCAGAAATTTTTTTTGCTCATTGTACGCATGACAATTTTTTTCAGTCGTTCACACGTATCTTCAGGAAAGTGCATAATAAAAGTGAGTGCCTGTTCATGGGCTTCTTCGTGGGTAAGTTTGAGAAACTTATGAAAGAATGTATACACTTCATTGAAATTACTGAAAATTTCCTTTACTGTCTCCTCGCCCTGCGGAGTAAGTACAATGCTGTTGCAGAAGTCTTCATATATAAGTCCCGAATTTGCAAGACATCTCATTGTCTTGCTTACACACGGACGTGATACGCCCAAATGACGTGATATGCTCACACATTTTACATATTCGTCCTGCTCCGAAAGTTCTTTTATTGCAACAAGATACTTTATCTGTGCCGAACAATGTTTCATAAATGCCTCCTTTATTTATCGGAATCGATAAGATGCCAGTAACCTTTGAGATATATTGCACCCGAAATGACTGTGAGTGCTGTGGAAATCCAGATAAGGAGAGGAATAACCCAGTTATCAACAATTGTAATAACAGACTGTGGAAAACTGAAATCAAAGTCATGACATACACTCAGCCATACAAGAGATGCTATAATCGTAATCATTGTGAATGCGGTTTTAAGCTTACCCCATATTCCTGCCGCAACAACAATTCCACTGTCTGCCGCAAGAAGTCTCAATCCTGATACCATAAATTCCCTTGCACAGATTATGATAAAAGGAATTGCACCCATATTAATCTCAGGAATTTCGACAAATACAGCGAGAGCAGAAATAACAAGAACTTTGTCGGCAAGTGGGTCCAAGAATTTACCGAAATTCGTTACAAGATTTCTTGCCCTTGCAATTTTTCCGTCAAGTGCATCTGTAATAGATGCAGCAGTGAATATAAGCAGTGCAATAAGATATTGAAATGGTATTTCAAGGTAAATAAAAAGCAGAAAAAACGGAATCAGAAAAACTCTTAACAAAGTAAGCTTGTTTGGCAGATTCATTCCGCAATCACCTCTCCAATCAGGTCATAATCAAGTGTATCAATAACTTTTATTCTCACATATTCGCCTATTGAAAGCGGTCTGTCGGACGTGAAAAAGATTTTGCCGTCAATATCTGGAGCATCCATCTGTGTACGTCCGAAAAAGCATTCGGCAAAGCGGTCAAATCCCTCAACAACTGCATCAAGTTCGCAGTCCATGAGCTTTTTGTTATTGTCATAACTTACTTCGAGCTGCTGTTCCATAATTATTTCGGCTCTGTGTGCGGCTATTTCAGGCTCAATCTGATTCTCAAATTCAGCGGCTTTTGTACCTTCTTCTGCTGAATACGGAAAACAGCCCAGTCTGTCAAAGCGTACACGCTGAATAAATTCGGCAAGCTGATTGAACTGCTCCTCTGTTTCATCGGGAAAACCTGTAATCAGTGTGGTTCTCAGAATAACATTCGGAATCTTTTCACGGATATGATTAAACAGATTCTCTAATTTTTCCTCATCACCCCAGCGGTTCATGCAACTGAGTATTTCGCCGCTGCAATGCTGTATCGGAATTTCAAGATACTTTACAAGCTTTTCTTCATCTGCAATAGTATCAAGCAGTTCGTCCGTAATGCGTTCGGGATAGCAGTAAAGTGTGCGAATCCATTTAAGTCCGTCTATTCTGCAAAGTTTCCTGAGAAGTTCGGGAAGTTTTGATTCGCCGTATAAATCTTCTCCGTAACGTGATGTGTCCTGTGCAATAACAACAAGTTCCGTTACTCCGTTTTCGGCAAGTTTACGTGCTTCGGCAAGTATATCTTCCATTGGTACACTTCTGTATTTTCCTCTGATTGATGGAATTGCACAGTAAGTACAGCAGTTTGAACAGCCCTCAGCAACTTTGAGATAACTGAAAAAAGGCAGAGTTGATATAATTCTGTCACCTGTAAGTTCAGCATCAAGTTTCGGAGCAAAATCGACAACTCTTTCGCCGTCGAGAACCTGGTTCAATATATCAACAATATCCTTGTTATTGCCTATACCGATAACTGCATCGGCTTCGGGGAACTGTTCAGCCGCTTCTTCCCTGTACCGCTCAGTTAGACAGCCTGTTATTATTATTTTTTTTATAGTACCCTCATTTTTCAGTGTCACAAGCTCCAGAATTGTCTCTATGGCTTCTTCTTTTGCAGACTGTATGAATCCACAGGTATTAACTACAACAACATCGGCAAGACCCGGTTCCGTAACAAGTTCATATCCGCTTTTTCTGAGCTTGAAAAGCATTCTTTCAGAGTCCACAAGATTCTTTGAACAGCCGAGCGATACCATTCCCACTTTTATTGACATATTATTCTTCTCCCTCCTGTTGTTCAATATTATCAAAATACTCCCTTACGGCAATGTTTATCTCATCAAATCCATAACCATATCTTACAAGAGCATTCTTTACTTTTTCTATGGATTTTCTGTCGGTTCTGTCTGTAAGATAACGATAATGTTTTTTTTCCAACAGTTCCATAAGATTTTCATTATAAATATCATCATATCTGCTGAGTGCTTCTTCCGCAATTTCCTCACTTACGCCTTTCAGCAGTATCTCACGCTTTGAACGTCTGTAGCCGTATTTTCTTGATTCCACAAGCTTTCGTGCAAGTTTTTCGGCATAACGCCTGTCATCTATTATTCCTGCTCCCACAAGTTTCTTTATTACATCAAGGCAAAGTTTTTCGCTTTTGTAAGTTTTCAGCAGTTTCTGATATAAGTCCTCCGCTGAATAATCCCTGTAATCCAGACAATACAGGGAATATTCATAGGCACGGCGGAAGTTTGATGCATATATTATTTTTTTAATTTCGTCACGCTTTATCTGCATACCCGTTTTAAGTCCAAAATCAACTATTATATCTATATGCAGATAGAGTATACGTTCTGAATCAAGCTCAACCTCATAGGTCTTACCCTTATAATGCTTAAGAAGTGTTATTTCCATTATTCATCAGCAGGTGTGAATTCATCAAAATCTTCGTCGATATTTGCAAGAATATCGGATTCATCTGAATTTTTCTGTTTTTCGACTGATTCAGCGACAATAATTCCTGCTTTGCCCTTCTTGTCTTTCTTTGAGGATTTTTCAGAAGTAATTTCATCTTTACGTGCAAGAATTTTCTCCTCAATTTCCTGCATGAGTTCGGGATTGTTTGCAAGCAGTTCCTTTACATTGTCACGTCCCTGACCGAGTTTCTGGTCATTGTAGCTGAACCATGAACCGCCTTTTTTGATTATCTCCAAATCAACGGCAATATCAAGAACTTCGCCTGTACGTGAAATTCCTGTACCATACATCATATCAAATTCAGCCTCTTTGAACGGCGGTGCAACCTTATTCTTAACTACCTTACAGCGTGTGCTTGCACCGATAATCTGAGAGCCGTCCTTGATTACTTCACCTCTACGGACTTCAATTCTTACAGAAGAATAGAATTTCAATGCACGTCCGCCTGGTGTTGTTTCGGGATTTCCGTACATTACTCCGATTTTTTCACGTACCTGATTTATAAAAATAGCAACACAGCTTGATTTTGATATAGCCGCTGTAAGCTTTCTCATAGCCTGTGACATAAGTCTTGCAAGCTGTCCGACGTGCAAATCACCCATTTCGCCATCAATTTCAGCACGTGTTGTCATTGCCGCAATAGAGTCAAGCACGATTACATCAATAGCACCCGAACGGATAAGGGATTCAGCAATTTCAAGTGCCTGTTCACCGCTGTCGGGCTGAGATACAAGAAGATTGTCAATGTTTACGCCTAATGCCTCAGCATAATTAGGGTCAAGAGCGTGTTCAACATCAATAAATGCCGCTTCACCGCCCATTTTCTGAGCCTGTGCAATTACAGAAAGAGCAACTGTCGTCTTACCTGAACTCTCAGGACCATAAATTTCCACAATACGTCCTCTCGGCACACCGCCTATACCGAGTGCCATATCAAGAGTCATTGAACCTGTCGGAATTGCAGCGACATTAAGGGTCTTTGTCTGTCCGAGACGCATTACAGCTCCTGCACCGTATTTTTTTTCAATAACCTTGATTGCACTTTCAAGTGCGGATTTTTTATCCTCCTGAGTTGCCGCCTTGACAACTACAGGCTTTTTTGCGAGTTCCTTTTTAGCCATTTTACTTTTCCTCCTGTTTCTCAGCCGTTACAGTGCGAATGATTCCGCCTGTATCTTCTGTAAAATTTATATTGATAAAATTATGTGATTTTAATATATCTGCAACCGCATCATGCTGATTCATGCCGAATTCATAGCATATATATCCGCCTGTTTTCAGTGAATTTTT
>JAIDNR010000202.1 GCA_029063695.1 Ruminococcus sp. | reverse complement strand
AAAAGGAGTTGTTTAAATGAATCCATTCGGAATGTTAAAAATCAAGCCTCTTTTTGAGAAATTTTGTCAAGACCACCCGAAAGTTCTTATGTTTTTTGCCGCAGCTGCAAATGAAATTGACAAAGACAGTGTTCTTGAAATTTCACTTAAAACTTCTGAAGGTCAGACAATGAAAACAAATATTCTTGTCAATGATAATGACATCGCTATTTTTGATGAGATGAAGAAAATAATTGCAAAAGAAGGTTAATAGTAAATCAGCGTATGTACTTAAAAGTGCATACGCTGATTTTTTTGAACTTTTTTCAAAAATAGCTTGACAAATACCCTGTGAGGGTATATAATATTATACAGAACAAATACCCCGTATGGGTATATTGGAGGTGTTATTATGAATAATTCAGATGAATGCTGCTGTAACTTTAAAAATACACCGAGAAGTGAAGAAACATCAAAACAGCTCAGAAACCGTATCAACCGAATAGTAGGTCAGCTTAATGGTATACAGAAAATGCTTGATGATAACAGATACTGTGGTGATATTCTCAATCAGATTGCAGCCGTTGAAAGTGCATTGCAGAGCATCGGATATATTGTCCTTGAAGAACATATGCAGACTTGTGTGATTGAAGAAATAAAAAACGGTAATACTGATATTGTAACCGAAGCTGTTGACCTTATGAAAAAATTGAAATAGGAGTGATTTTCGGGTGAAGAAAGTAAAATTTGATGTAACTGGCATGACCTGTTCCGCTTGTCAGGCACACGTTGAAAAAGCAGTTCGGAATATTGCAGGAGTTTCAACAGTAAATGTAAATCTTCTGCAAAATTCCATGCAGGTTGAATTTGACGAAAATTCAGCAGGTACATTGCAGATTATTTCAGCAGTTGAGCGTGCAGGCTACGGAGCATCGGAAAAAGGTGTAAAGCATGAAAAAACAGTTGACTCAGGTTCGGCAGAGATTAAAAAAATGAAAAACAGACTTATTTTTTCTGTCTGTTTTCTAATACCACTGTTCTATATCTGTATGGGACATATGTTCAATGCACCTGTACCGTCGATTTTGAGCGGTCATGAAAATATGATGATTTTTGCACTTACTCAGCTTCTGCTTACAGTTCCTATTATTGCACTGAATTTTCATTTTTTCCGCAATGGATTTAAAAATCTTCTGCACCGTTCTCCGAATATGGACAGTCTGATTGCTTTGGGAGCAACAGCGGCATTCATATACAGTCTCTACGGAACATATATGACAGCTTACTATATGGGCAGAAATGAACTCCATATGGCTCATGAATATATGATGAATCTTTACTATGAATCATGTGGAATGATTCTCACACTCATTACAGTCGGCAAGTATCTTGAAGCCAAAAGCAAGCGTAAAACTTCTGATGCAGTAAGTAAACTGGTAAACCTCGCACCGAAAACTGCTGTAGTTATCCGTGATGGCAAAGAAACTGAAATTTCCGCCTCTGATATAGCAGTAGGAGATATTTTTCTGTTGAAAGCAGGTGCGTCTGTTCCATGCGATGCCACTGTAATTGAGGGAAACTGTTCAGTAGACCAGTCCGCACTTACGGGGGAGAGCATACCTGTTGAAAAAAGTATCGGTGATACTCTTATGAGTGCAAGTGTTTCAACAGGAGGATTTGTAAAATGCCGATGTGATAAAGCTGAAAAGGATTCAACACTGTCGCAGATTATTACTCTTGTTGAAGAAGCGTCGGCTACAAAAGCACCTATAGCCCGTCTTGCGGATAAAATCAGTGGAATATTTGTTCCCATAGTCATAGCAATTGCAGTTGTATCTGCTGTAGTCTGGATTCTTGTTACAAATGATTTTTCCGCTGCACTAAAAGCCGGAATATCTGTTCTTGTAATTTCATGTCCGTGTTCTTTAGGACTTGCAACACCGACAGCTATCATGGTAGGAACGGGAAAAGGTGCATCAAATGGTATTCTTATAAAATCAGCGGAAAGTCTTGAAACCGCACACCATGTAAGTGCAGTTGTACTTGATAAGACAGGTACTTGCACAGAGGGAAAGCCGTCTGTACGTGAAATAATTCTGAATGGAATAAATGAAAATGAATTTCTTACGCTTATCGGCTCAGTTGAAACAAATTCGTCTCACCCTTTGGCTAAATCAATTATTGAATACTGCTCGGGAAAGAAAATTAATCTGAGGTCATGTACTGATTATATCGAAACAGAAGGCGGCGGATTATCGGGAACAGTAGACAATAGAAGTATAATAATCGGTAACAGTCGATTAATGGAACAGAATAGGATTGATATTTCAGAACTTGTTTTAAAATCAAAGGAACTGGCAGAAAACGGTGCAATTCCGTTATATGCTGCAATTGATGGCAGATGTGCGGGAATCATTTCAGTTGCCGACCCTGTGAAAAAGACTTCAAAAGAAGCTGTGGAGTCACTTAAATCAATGGGAATCAGAACGATAATGCTTACAGGTGACAATGCAGGAACAGCAGAAACAATCCGACGACAGCTCGGAATTGATGAAGTACACGCTGAACTTCTGCCGCAGAATAAAACGTCCGTAATCAAGGAGTTGCAGGCAAAAGGGGAGCGTGTGGCAATGATAGGCGACGGAATAAATGATGCACCTGCACTTGCGGCGGCAGATGTAGGAATAGCAGTCGGAGCAGGGCAGGATATTGCAATAGAATCAGCCGATATTGTACTTATGAAAAGTGATTTGCGTGATGCGGCTGAGGCAATTCGACTCAGCAAAGCAACTATCAGAAATATCAAGCAGAATCTTTTCTGGGCTTTATTCTATAATGCACTCGGTATTCCGCTTGCCGCAGGACTTTTCTATCCGCTTTTTCACTGGCAGCTGAATCCTATGTTCGGAGCAGCTGCAATGAGTTTAAGTTCTGTGTGCGTTGTTACAAATGCACTCAGACTGAATTTCTTTAAAACTCAGAAAAGCAGTATTGAAGAAACTGTATCATCAAAATCACATACTACAGTGAATAATCAGAGAGAGGAGGTGAATACAATGAAAAAGACTATGAAAATCGAGGGTATGATGTGCAGTCACTGCACAGGCATGGTTACTAAAGTTCTTAATGCTATCGACGGCGTTTCCGCTGAAGTTTCCCTTGATGACAAATGTGCATATATTGAGCTTTCAAAGGAAGTTTCCGATGATGTGCTTAAAAATGCAGTAACAGAAGCAGGCTATGAAGTAATCAGTCTGGAATAAAGCAAAATCCCTGTAGTGCCTTATGTGCATTACAGGGATTGTTTTTTTATATAGTCGGAATATCTGATTTGAACTGGGGCATAAGCTGTAATTTATGAAGATTATTTCTGTGCATTCTGTCGATTTTTTCTTTAAGTTCAGGATTATCGGCAAGGTCATTGACTCCACGGATATAGCGGTCAAGTTCCGCATACGCGAATCCGAGGTTTTCCTCGTCTGTTTTACCGCACAGACCGTCAATGGGAATTTTATGTACAAGCTGATAAGGCAGACCGAGATAATCGCCGATTTGCAGAATTTCTGTAACAGTAAGAGTTGAAAGAGGTGAAAAGTCACCTGCTGCATCACCGAATTTTGTGGAATATCCAACCCAGTCCTCAGAAAGATTACAGGTATTTACAACCCGTCCGTTAAGACAGGCAGCAACAGCATAGACTGTAGTCATTCGGATTCTTGCGGGAGTATTTATAATTGCCTGATTTGTGAGTGTAATATGCTTTTCAAGCTCATTCGTAAAAGAATTAACGGTTTCACCAATATTTATTGTGTAGTTCTCAATTTCAAGAGTATTCACAAGAAGCTGACTGCAATCAATATCAGCCTGTTCGCCTTTGGGCATAAGAACTCCGATAACACGGTCTTTTCCGAGTGCCTTGACGCATATAGCCGCCGCAACTGAACTGTCTTTTCCACCTGAAATTCCGATGACTGCCTTTGTATCGGGTGAAGCTGTCTGCTCAAAATATGTTTTTACCCATTCAATGAGTTCCGCTGTAATTTTTTCAGTATCGAACCTATACATAATATCACTCCGTTTCGCTTAAATCCTTGATTATTGAATCAAATACGACAAAATCCCTGTCATAAACTTCCTGCATTTCATCAAGCTCTGAATACAGCAGTTTTTTTGGTGTACGTATTGATATAAACCAGTCATCTGAAATCTGATTTTTCTGTAATCCGATTTTTTCGGCAAAATCAGTTCCGCTGAGCATGAATTTGTCTTTGTTTATGTGTTCATTATCAGGATAAATTTCCGACAAATCAACAAGGGAATCATCAAAAAGAACATCTTCCGTCAGTTCATTACCGATAAGAATAACAGCATGAGCCGAGTTCAGTTCAATTGTCAGATTAGTATCAACACCGTTGGCATAGTTTTTCGTTTCAATATTTGTATACGGTATATAATAAATAGAAACAAGTGTTTCACCGTTGCCGTTGAAATCTTCCGCAAAAGACGCTGTATATTCGGCAAGACCTGATTCTTCGCCCAATGTGTAATTTTCACCGATTACAAGCACAATCATATCAGGGCGTGGTCTGTTAGTAAGATTAATTATAAGTATGACTGCAATGACCGCAAAAACCAATGCTATACCGAGCCACCATTTGTTGACA
>JAIDNR010000201.1 GCA_029063695.1 Ruminococcus sp. | reverse complement strand
TTATAATAGACAGATATCAGATATTCCAAATAGTACAGCATTTCCTGAAATAATTACCCTGTTGTCCTGTAAAAATCCATATATTTTACCACCACGATTTGAAGCCTGATATGCATTTATACTGTTTTTTCCCAGTCTTTCTGCCCAGTATGGAATAATCATACAATGAGTTGAGCCTGTTACAGGGTCTTCATTTACATTTAGTTTCGGAGCAAAAAAACGTGAAACACAGTCAAAAATTTTCCCTTTAGCAGTAACACATAAACCTAAACCGTCCAGTAATTTTATTTTATCAAAATTCGGATTCAAATTTCTTATCTGTTCTTCATTTTCCAATACTAACATCATATCTCTGTCAATAAAAGCCTGAACAGGTTTAACACCTATAGCCTTTTGCATTTCATCAGTAACAGAAATTTCATTAAGAGAATATGCAGGAAAATTCATTTCAATGTTTTCATATTTGATACTTACAGGAAAATCGCCTGACTTTGTATGAAAAATAATTTCACTGTATTGTTTATGAATAAATTCAGAAATAACAAAAGCTGTAGCAAGAGTAGCGTGACCGCAAAAGTCTATTTCTCCTCCAGGTGTAAACCAGCGAAGATTATAACCATCCTCTGCTTTTAATGCAAATGCAGTTTCAGATAAATTATTTTCTTTTGCGATATTAAGCATTAAATCTTCTGTCAAGGGATATTCTGTTATACAAACTGCAGCAGGATTTCCTGAAAAAATTTTATCCGTAAAAGCATCTATAATATACTGTTTCATTTTTCTATCACTTCTTATATAAGAACATTCAATCTTTCAATGTTAATATCCTCAGTACCCGTCATCTGACAGCCCTTTTCTTTTGCATATCTTATATAGTCAACTATATCTTTTGTAATAAGTTCACCAGGTGCAAGAATCGGGATTCCGGGCGGATAACACATAACAAACTCTGTACATACCCTGCCTACTGATTCATCAAGAGGAAGTGAAATCTTGTCCGCATAAAAAGCACGTCGTGGAGCTTCTGCAACAACAGGCGAAATATATTCCTGAGTGAGCATATCCGCACCCGATTTGCCAAAACGACGCTTTATTTCAGCCATGGCACTTATAAGTCGTTCAATATCACGCTTTCTGTCACCGACTGACAGATATGCAAGTATGTTGCCCAAATCGCCGAACTCAATCTGAATGTCGTATTCATCACGGAGCAGGTCGTATACTTCAATACCTGCAAGACCTATAGGCAGAGTGTAAATACTGAGCTTTGATACGTCGAAATCATAAATACTGTCGCCGTTTATGAGTTCTTTTGAATAGGCATAGTAACCGCCGATTGAATTTATTTCATAACGTGCATATTCAGCCATTTCAACGGTCTTTTCAAATATTTCACGTCCGCTGAGAGCAAGTCTTTTTCTTGATATATCGAGACTTGACAAAAGCAGATAAGATGCACTTGTTGTCTGAGTGAGATTGACAACCTGTCTCATATAATCGGCATTTATATTCTTTCCCATAAGCAGGAATGAACTCTGAGTAAGACTTCCGCCCGATTTGTGCATACTGACTGATGCAATATCCGCACCTGCTTCCATAGCCGTTATAGGAAAATTTTCACCGAAATAAAAATGCGTACCATGAGCCTCGTCCACAAGCACAAGCATTCCGTGAGCGTGTGCAAGTTCAACGATTTTTTTCAGGTCGGAGCATATGCCGTAATACGTCGGATTATTTACCATAATCGCCTTAGCCTGCGGATTTTCCATGATAGCCTGTTCAATCTGTTCAACGGACATTCCAAGAGCAATACCGAGCTGATGATTAACGTCGGGATTTACATAGACGGGAACTGCACCTGTAAGAATCAGGGCATTTATAGCACTTCTATGAACATTTCGGGGCATAATTATCTTGTCACCACTTTTGCAGGCGTACATAATCATACTTTGTACAGCAGAAGTAGTTCCACCGACCATAAAGAAAGTATTTTCAGCCTTAAAAGCCTCAGCCGCAAGCATTTCCGCATCTCTTATTACAGAAACGGGATGACAGAGGTTGTCAAG
>JAIDNR010000200.1 GCA_029063695.1 Ruminococcus sp. | reverse complement strand
GAAAGAAGTCTGCAAATTCAAAAGGACGAAAAAGAGTATGGTTTGCAGGTGCTTGGAGCGATATATCATCTCGATAGCGGAGAGGTGGAGTTTTTATGATACAGATTATGTTCGTCTGCCGACGTAAAATTCGCAACCAAATCATTAAAAATCTTAAGAGGAGATCAACCTATTGAATGTAAAATTACAGAATAAGGTCTTGCGGCAGCTCATGAATTATGCGATGCTGATCGCAGGTGCAAGCGTGGCTGCATTTGCCCTTGAACAAATACTTATCCCTGCACTCATCATGGACGGAGGTATGGTGGGCATTGCAATGATAGTCAGTGCAAAAACGCCGATACCTCTCAGCATTATGACTCTTGCACTTAATTTGCCGCTTGTCTTTATCGGCGGGAAAAAGCTTGAACGTTCCTTTGTGTTTCGTTCGCTTACTGCTATGGCAGTATTTTCCGCTGCACTGACATTTTTCGGCAGTACAAAATATCATGTGACTGATGATAAGCTGCTTGCTACTGTATTCGGCGGTGTGCTGCTCGGATTCGGCGTAGGATTGGTGCTGTTAAACGGCGGATGCCTTGACGGGACAGAAGCGGTCGCTGTTATGGTCAGCCGAAGATTCAATTTTTCGGTGGGACAAATTGTACTGTTTTTCAACGTTCTGATCTATCTTACGGCAGGTACGCTTTTTGGTCTTGATCGTGCGTTGTACAGTCTGCTCACCTATTTTATTGTCTCGAAGATAGAGGACTTTGTTAACACAGGTATGCAGCAAGGTAAGGCGGTAATGATAATCACTAATCAAGGCAAAGAAATAGCCAACGACATTTATCATACGCTCGGCAGAACAGTCACGCTTATGGAAGGTAGCGGACTTATTTCGGGCGAAAAAATCGTTCTTTATTGCGTAGTAACTCGTATCGAGGTGCCAACCCTGCGCAAGATTGTCAGCAATGACGACTATTCGGCATTTATGGCTATCAGCGATGTATCCGAGATAATCGGAAAGCATATCAAAAGTAATTCCTCCAAGCTGAATAAATAGTGAACACTGCACATTTGTTGTTATATCTACAAGTAAAAAGAATGTATTTTGCTTGACTTGCGATTCCATGAAATAATCTGTAAAAAGTCAGTCAACTGTGATATAATTTAAATAACACAGGAGGCTGATTATTTATCGCAAGAAGAAAAGGAGAGACAATAATCGAGTGCAAATAATAAACTTATCGTTATGCTGATTGAGGAATAACAGTGTGAATGTATACTGTAAAAAAATGGAGCAGCTTGTTCTGCTGCTTCTCAGCATTGCTCTCTTTGACTGCATTTTTAGTATTGTCATTTTTTGGTGAATTATGCGATTACACAGTTTATTTTTAGATCCTGAAAAATGTGATATCCTGTATTATTTCTTGGTGATAGATAACAGCCAACTCCCTTCGTATTTCTTTTTACATTTATATTATACGACAAAATGTTGGCTGTTTCTATACTTTATAATGACAAATTTAATATTATTTGCCCTGTTTCGGCTATATTAGCTGATTCCTGCGTTTTGCTCAGGGCTATTATCAGATGATAAGGAGTGAGTATCATGAATGAGAAAATCAGGAATAAGAAAGTTGAGGAATCCATTACAGAGACCACAAAGCTTTTGCAGTACAGGGAAATCAATGGTCAGAACCGCCTGTTCGGCGGTCGTCTTATGGAATGGATAGACGAGGTGGCTGCATTGACCGCTATGAGACACTGCGGCGGACTTGTTACCACCTGTGCGGTGGACAATCTGCGTTTCAAGTACGGTGCATATATTAATGAAATAATTGTACTGATAGGCAAGATGACGTATGTTGGAAATTCTTCAATGGAAGTCCGTGTTGACACTTACGTCGAGGATATTGAAACAGGCATCAGACGCGTGATAAATCATGCGTATCTGATATGTGTTCACGTTGACAATGATGGCAGACCGATTCCCGTGAAGTACGGACTTGAAGTGGAAACTCTGTCCGAAAAAGCCGAGTGGGAAGGTGCAGTAAGGCGTAATGCGGCACGTAAGCAGAG
>JAIDNR010000020.1 GCA_029063695.1 Ruminococcus sp. | reverse complement strand
CGACCACCGAGATCTACCCCTATTATGTCGTCGGCAGCGTCAGATGGGTATAAGAGACTGGGATTTTATTATTATTCCTGATTCTGTGCTGTGATTTAAAGAATCCAGACTGTATTCTTTGTACAGCTTACCATCTGCATTGAAAATATACAGAATCATTTCTCCGTCAAGAACTGATATTACTGCTGTTTTACCGTATTTTCCGATACAAGCGGATTTTACTGTTTCATTTTCTTTTGGTATAAATTCAAAGCGGCGGTAATCAGTGAAAGTCTTGTCAGTAATATAACCCATATATCTGCCATTAATGCTTTCACCGAATACAAGTATCTGTTCACCTGATTTATCAAGTGAGATTATAGACTTGAAATCTTCAGCCATTGTTATATCAGCTTCTTTCAGATAGAGCTGTACCGATTCTTTTACCTGATAATTTTCCTGTGATGAATTGTCTTTACTGCTGCATGAAACAGTCATAATAATTGTAAACGCTGCAAGTAATGATATGATTTTTTTCATAAATTTTCCTCCTTAATAAAACCGATAATTTCAGTTTCTTTATACAAGTGAATTTATGAGACCAAAAAGACGAAATTTTTTTAAATTTCTGAAAAGATTATATGATATTACAAAAGTCAACATATTATATTGTACATATTTAATAAAAAATGCTGTACAGAGTAATTCTGTACAGCATTTTTCAGATTTAATTTAAATGTACTTTTCATTCACTGTAGTTTTCACGCAGGACTTTTATTTCCCTTGCATAACCATTCATATCATTCGGTGTTTCGAGAATTACAGGCAGATTTTTTATTGCAGGGTGATTGATTATATTAATCATGGCATTAATACCGATATGTCCCTGTCCGATTTTTGCGTGCCTGTCCTTATGTGAACCGCATGAGTTGAGACTGTCATTGAGATGAACTGCTTTCAGACGGTCAAGTCCGATAGTATAATCAAATTCTTCAATTACTTCATCAAAATTATTTACAATATCATAACCGCCGTCCCATATATGACAGGTATCAAGGCATACTCCGAGCTTATCACTGTATTCTGTGCGGTCGATTATTGCACGTAACTCCTCAAAATTTCTGCCTATTTCACTACCCTTGCCTGCCATTGTTTCAAGCAAGACTATAGTGGACTGTTTGGGTGAGAGAATCCCATTCAACTGACCTGCAATCAGTTCAATGCCTTTATCCGAACCTTGTTTCATATGACAGCCGGGGTGAAAATTATAGTAATTTCCCGGAATTGATTCCATACGCATGAGGTCATCTGACATGATTTTTTTGCCGAAACGACGTGTATCCCAGTTATCAGAACATAAGTTCATTGTGTACGGTGCATGAACAACAAGTTTTCCGAAATTATTTGCGGTCATTATATTGATAAGTTTATTTACATCGTCATTATCAATTTTCTTAGCTGAACCGCCACGTGGATTTCTTGTAAAAAAAGCAAATGTATTCGCTCCGATTTCAAGAGCCTGTCTGCCCATGGCTTCATACCCTTTTGAATATGAAAGGTGACAGCCTATATAAAGCATAATCAGCCGATTTCCACGATTTCGCCGTAAAGCTCACGAGGAGCACCGATTGCATTTGATTCATCTGTATCAATGTGCATTGCACGTGCATAGCTTGGTGATACACGGCATACAACGTCACCGAGAACTGCACTTCTCTCAGGAGTTTCAACCTTTACCCATACAACCTGTTTATCTGTTACGCCAAGTTCCTCAGCATCGGCAGGAGTAAGATGAATGTGACGCTTTGCAACAATTACACCTTCACTAATTTCAATTTCACCGCATGGACCTACAATTTTGCAGGCACCTGAACCTGCAATATCGCCTGATTCCTTTATAGGTGCAGCAATACCGATAGAACGTGCGTCGGTTGCAGAAAGTTCAACCTGTGTTTCGGGACGTACAGGACCAAGAATTGAAACGCCTGCGAGTTCTTTTTTTGGTCCTACAATAGTAACACGCTCTTCACAAGCAAACTGTCCGGGCTGTGAGAGGTCTTTTTTCTTTGTAAGTTCATGACCTTTACCGAAAAGAATTTCAAGGTGTTCCTGAGTTACATGAATGTGACGAGCTGATGTTTCTACAATAAAATTTTTAGACATGATATATTCCTCCGTTTGGATTGTTATTTAATGAAAGCGTCCCAAAGAGGAGTCGAACCTCCGACCTACTGCTTAGGAGGCAGTCGCTCTATCCTACTG
>JAIDNR010000002.1 GCA_029063695.1 Ruminococcus sp. | reverse complement strand
GTTTAACATTCAGGGTTTTCAAAGAAAATTAACAATTTATTAATATTATATTCATAAAAATATGTTACAATTTGTAATAAGTTAAGGTTCTCTGAAAACTGTCCAAATATTTTTTATGAAAGGATTTATAATTATGTCCAACAGATTATTTCAGGGTTTAGTACACCAGATGAGAGATACAATTGACGCTACAATCGGCGTTGTTGATGAAACTGCTACTATAATTGCTTGCAGTGACCTCACAAAAGTGGGTACAACAAATGAGTTCGTTTCTCTCGACCTCAGTGATTCACATGATATTTTTATCCGTGACGGCTACACATACAAGCCTTTCGGCTCAAGAGTAAAGCCAGATTACGCAGTTTTTGTCGAGGGCGTTGACGATGCCGCTGCAAAATATGCAAGTATTCTCTCTATAACTCTTTCAAACATCAAGCAGTACTATGACGAAAAATATGACCGTAACAACTTCATCAAAAATGTTATCCTTGACAATGTTCTTCCTGGAGATATTGTAATCAAGGCTCGTGAACTCCATTTCAATGCTGAAATCAGCCGTGCTGTATTTCTTGTAAGAATTGTATCTGCAAACGATATTTCCGCTTATGATGTTATACAGAATCTTTTCCCGGACAAGAACAAAGATTTTGTTTTCAATATCACTGAAACCGACATCGTTCTTGTAAAGGAACTTAAAAGCACTGTCGATTCAAAAGACCTTGAAAAACTTGCCCGTTCAATTGCAGACACACTTTCAAGCGAGTTTTATACAAGAGTCAATGTTGGAATCGGTACTGCTGTTGCCGGTGTAAAAGACCTAGCACGTTCATTCAAGGAAGCACAGATGGCACTTGAAGTAGGCAAGGTGTTCGATACAGACAAGGTTATCGTAAGCTACGAAAATCTCGGTATTGCACGTCTTATCTATCATCTTCCCACAACTCTCTGCGAAACTTTCCTGCATGAAGTTTTCAAAATAGGAAGTATTGATTCCCTTGACCACGAAACTTTGTTCACAATTCAGAAATTCTTTGAGAATAACCTTAACGTCTCGGAAACTTCCAGAAAGCTTTTTGTACACAGAAATACACTTGTATACAGACTGGAAAAAATTAAGAAGCTGACAGGTCTTGACCTACGTGAATTTGACCACGCTATCATCTTCAAAATTGCACTCATGGTTAAGAAATATCTGTCCGCTAATCCCGTTAAGTTCTGATTAACGGCAGGTTCGCCTGCCTGAGAACGAAAGGAAGGTGTTAATAATTGGTTGAGCTTCAGAACGTGTCTGTGACTTATTCAAGCGGTGTAGATGCCCTTAATAATGTCAGCCTTAAAATAAACGACGGCGACTTTGCCTTTGTTGTGGGTTCATCGGGCGCAGGAAAAAGCACCATGATTAAACTGCTTCTCAAAGAAATAGATGCAACAAGCGGTATTGTCAAAGTAAACGGATATAATCTAAGCAAACTCAAAAAACGTAAAATACCTGAATTCCGCCGTACTTTAGGCTTCGTATTTCAGGATTTCAGACTTATTCCTTCAATGACGGTTTACGAAAATATAGCGTTCGTACTCCGTGTGCTTGATTCACCGCCAAGATATATAAGAAAAAGAGTTCCATATGTTATAAGTCTTGTGGGACTTCAATCAAAATCAGATTCATACCCTGATGAACTTTCAGGCGGTGAAAAACAGCGTGTGGCAATTGCAAGAGCATTGGTGAATGACCCTCAGCTTATAATCGCTGACGAGCCTACAGGAAATATTGACCCTGAACTTTCCTATGAAATAGTTGAGCTTTTAAAACTGATAAACGACCAGGGAACTACTGTACTTATGGTCACTCATGAGCATGATTTAGTACGTCATTTCGGCGGACGAATCATAAACATAACAGGCGGTGAAGTCGTTTATGATGAAGTTATCATGGGTTCGGGAAATGAACTTCTCCCGATTGATGATGAATACAGCGATACTCCGCAGTATGAGCCACCGCCGCATGATAGCGAACCTGTATATGATGACCCGTATATTGATGATGTAATTACGGCTATAGTCGGAACATCATCTCCTGATATAATCAATAATGACGGAGGTGATGAATAATGAAATTAAGCGGACTGAAGTATCTTACAAATCAAGGCATTGAAAATATCTGGAAAAACAAAATGATGGCATTTGCAACTTTCTGTGTCCTGCTTATTTCTTTACTCCTTGTGGGCTGTGCTGGACTTTTCTACATCAACATGAACTCAATGATTTTGGGATTGGGAAATCAGAATGAAATCACTGTTTTTCTCTATTCCACAACTGAACAGTATCAAGTTGAAGAAGTCAATATGCAGATTCAGCAGCTTGATAATGTCAGCACTGTTGTATTTGTTCCGAAAGAAGAAGCATATCAGCGTATGAAACATCAAATTACACAACAAGGACAGGAAATTTTCCAATATATAGACGATTCTCAGTTCATGCCCGACGGATTCAGCGTGACGGTTACGGACAATGACAGAATCGAAGAAACAACAGCACTGATTGCACAGATAGAAAACGTAGAAACTGCAAATTCATCTCCGCAGGTAGCTGAATTTCTACGTGAACTCAGAAGTGTTGTAACTCTCATTGCAAGTGCCGTAATTATTGCACTTGCCGCCGTTTCGATGATTATGATTTCCAACACGACAAAACAAAGTGTTTACTCACGCCGTGAGGAAATCCAGATTATGAAATATGTCGGTGCGACAAATTCATTTATAAGAACTCCGTTTTTTGTTGAGGGAATGGTAACAGGCTTTTTTGCGGGTGCAGGTGCATTCTTTATAACATGGACTGTATATAATTCCGTATATGATATTCTCATGAAACAGGGTACGCTTATGAACGCATTCGGCATCGGAAGTCTCATTCCGTTTAACAAAATACAGATTATAACTGTTCTTGCTTACCTTATAACAGGTGCATTTGTAGGAGCAGTCGGAAGTACAATAAGTACACGCCACCATCTTGATGTTTAATCCCGAAAGGAGAAACAAAATTCCAATGGATAAGTTAAAATTCGCCAAAAAAATCCTGTCATTTGTGACCTGTGCTGTTATGTCAGCAGGATTTATTGCACTATATCCTTCATTAGCGGATAATACAGGCAGTAATGCCGAAGCAAAAACAATTGCAGAAATACAGGAGCAGAGAAAAGCAAATGAAGCAAAAATCGCTACCCTTGAAAATCAGATTGCAGGTCTGGAAGGCAATCAGGAAGCTGAACAGAAACAGCAGGAATATCTTTCCGAGCAAATCGGCTATATTCAGGAGAATATCACTTTTCTGAATGCTGAACTTGAAAGCCTTGGCAATGATATTCAGACTACTGAACTCAATATTCAGAATCTTGATACTGATATTGTCAATCAGCAGGCTTCAATTGATGAAAATATTGAACTTTTCAAACAGCGTCTCTGTGCAATGTACATCAACGGAAATGATTCCGCCGCAGCAGTCGTTCTCGGTTCAACAAGTTTCTATGATATGATGTCAAGAGTTCAGATGATTAACAGAGTTGCCGAATATGAAGATAAGCTCATTGATGAAATTCTTACTGAAATACAAGCTCTTGAGCAGTCCAAAAAAGACCTTGAAGCAGAAAAGCTCAATCTTCAGATGAAACTTGAGGAGCAAAATAAACGTAAAGACGAAAAAGATGCTGAACTTGAACTTCTCAATGAAAAAATGCAGGTTTCACAATATGAACTTGACAGACTTGCAATGGAGCAGTCCATGCTTGAAAATGACAAGGAAACTATTGAAAAGCAGAATCAAGACCTTGAAAATGAAGAAGCTGCCATTCTTGCGGAAATAAAACGCAAACAGGAAGAAGCACAGCGTCTCTGGGAAGAAAATCAGAAAAAACTTGCCGCTTAACGTGAGAAAAAGAGACTTGAAGAAGAAGCTAAGAAA
>JAIDNR010000199.1 GCA_029063695.1 Ruminococcus sp. | reverse complement strand
CTGTTGCTATCGGTGAACTTACTGACGGACTTATTATAAATCTCAATGCGGTTCCAAAAAAATATGATGGTCTTGACGGCACTGAAATCGCTATTTCGGAATCTCAGGAACGTATGGCAGTTGTTATTGCTCCTGAGGATGTTGAAAAGTTCATGGCGGAAGCTAAAAAAGAAAATCTCGAAGCTACTCTTGTTGCAGATGTTGTTGACGAGCCACGTCTGAAAATGAACTGGAATGGTAAAACTATTGTTGACCTTTCACGTGATTTCCTTAACTCAAACGGTGCGGCAAAGTATACAAATATTTCTGTTGATATTCCAGATGAAATCGGCAATGAAAAAGTTACTGATTCCGCTGAGGAATGGACAAAGCTTATGGGAAGCCTGAACGTATGTTCACAGAAAGGACTTATTGAAAAGTTCGATTCAACTATCGGTGCAGGTACTGTTCTCATGCCTTTCGGCGGAGTTTATCAGATGTCACCTTCTCAAGCTATGGCGGCAAAAATCCCCGTACTTAAAGGTGAAACAAATACCTGCTCACTTATGGGCTGGGGATATAATCCTGATATATCGGTAAAAAGTCCTTATCACGGTGCATTGCTCGCTGTTGTTGAGTCAATTGCAAAAGTTGTTGCGGCAGGCGGTACTTATAAAAAATGCTGGCTTACTTTTCAGGAGTATTTTGAGCGTACAAACAACAATCCGAAACGCTGGGGAAAACCAATGGCAGCACTTCTCGGTGCATTCAAGGCACAGCTTGAACTTGGCTGTGGTTCAATCGGCGGTAAGGATTCAATGTCAGGTACTTTTGAAGATATTGACGTTCCGCCTACACTCGTATCATTTGCTGTTTCGACTGCAAAGGCTGATAAAGTCGTATCAACCGAATTTAAGAAGTCCGGCAGTAAAGTTATCTATATTGCTCCCGATTATGACATAAACAATCTTCCTGTGTTCGACAGCGTAAAGGCTGTATTCGATAAGGTTGAGGAAATTGTTTCGGCAGGCAGAGCTGCTTCTGTCTGGACTGTAGGCTATGGCGGTATTGCTGAGGGTATTGCAAAGATGTGTTTCGGAAACAAGCTCGGATTTGAGTTCACATCACGTCTTACTCCAGAACAGCTTTTCAAGCCATGCTATGGCGGATTCATCATTGAACTTACAGGTGAGGCTTCCGATGAAGAACAGGTTATCGGTAAAACAATTGACAACTATAAAATCTGTACTCTTGATTACACTGTTAATCTTGATAATCTCCAGAGAGTATGGGAAGGCAAGCTCGAACCTGTATTTCCGTGCAGAATCAGGACGACAGATGCAACTCCGGCAATCTACAGTTATAAAAATAATACAAAGCTTTCATCTTCTGATAAATTTGCAAAACCGAGAGTTCTTATTCCTGTATTTCCCGGTACGAACTGTGAGTATGATACAGCAAGAGCGTTTGAGAAAGCAGGGGCGGTTGCTGAAACTGTCGTTATTCGTAATATTTCGGCAGGCGACATTGAACAGTCAGTTGATTACTTTGAACAGGCAATCAAACAGTCTCAAATTATCATGATTCCAGGTGGTTTCAGCGGCGGTGACGAACCTGAGGGAAGTGGTAAGTTTATCACTGCATTCTTCCGTAATCCTAAAATCAAGGACGCTGTTCATGATTTACTCAAAAACCGTGACGGTCTTATGCTTGGTATATGCAATGGTTTTCAGGCTCTTGTAAAACTTGGTCTTGTACCATTCGGCGAAATTGTGGATATGAATGACGATTCACCTACACTTACTTTCAATACTATCAATCGTCATCAGTCAATGATGGTTAATACAAGAATCGCTTCAAACAAGAGTCCTTGGCTTTACGGTACAGAAGTCGGTGATATTCACAGTGTACCGATTTCTCACGGCGAGGGACGCTTTGTAGCTCCTGCAAATCTCATTCAGCAGATGGCTAACAGCGGTCAGATTGCCACACAATATGTTGATTTGGACGGCATTCCGACTATGAATATCCGCTATAATCCCAATACTTCCGTTGAGGCTATTGAGGGTATCACTTCTCCCGACGGTCGTGTACTCGGAAAAATGGGTCACTCTGAACGTAAGGGCAGTTATATATGCAAAAACGTTGCAGGAAACAAAGACCAGAAGATTTTTGAAAGCGGCGTGGCTTACTTCAAATAATTCAGACAAACAAATAAAGCAAAGAGCAGGATTTTTGTCCTGCTCTTTTTAAAGGAGTTTTTATTTTGAATAATAAGAAAAGAGAACGAATGCAGGAACTTATAGATAAAAATAAAATCAGGCTGAGAAAGAAGTATTTACTGGATAATGAATTGTTACAGGACTGTCTGAAAAAAATTAAGGACGCTGAAATAATTGACGGAAGTGCTGAGACGGAAAGCATACTTGACTTAATGGAAAGTCGATTTCAGATAGAATATCATCATGTTAAAAATTCTTACGCAATATCTCTGAATGATATTCCTTTAGATGATAACGGGCAGTATTACATTATATGGGATAATGCTGATGTGCCGATATTGAAATGTTCGGGAACATCTATACTTCAATGTCCGGACGACTTGTTTGCTGTGAATTTTGATACATATATCGTTTCAGAGGATTTCAGGGAAATTATCCACCACGACGAAGACGGGAGATTATGGTATTGTACTATAAATAAGGAGAAAATAAAATGTTCTATGAATTACAACCACTTAGAATACAGGCAGGCTAGGAAGTAGTATTTAATGATTTTACAGAATATGATATTCTGCTACATGGAGAAAATGATATTTCAGAACTTCATGAAGATTTATTACAGCTTTATAACAGCAGATTCAATCTGACTATTGATTTAGGCTGGTATCGTGATATAAACGGAAGTTATTGTCTGATGATTATGAAAGATTATAACTGGGAAAAGCCGTTGAAAGAAGTATGGACAAAATCAAAACAGGAAGTTATAAACTGCATTGAAAAGTGGGTCTGCTATGACTTTTTCCAAAAATATATATAGCTGATTTTTATATCTTATCTGCATTTCAGTCTGTCGGAAAGGCATCTCATCTTGCAGATACCTTTTTTCTGTGAAGTGATAATAGCATTAAGAATCTGTTTCAGTTCGGGACAGATTGCAAATCTGAGTGCATTTTCCGACATTCTCACAGCACCTTCATGATGTGGTATCATTTCACGGATAAAATTGCAGTTCACGCAGTTATCCGAAAAGGCATTGCTCATAGCTGAAAACATTATTCCTGTTATGCGTGAAATATTACGCTGATATGTCCTTACCTCACAGACATTATTTTTAACACACTCACAGCCGTTCAGAATGTTCTGCATATTATTTATGCTCTCTGTCTGCTCAGTGATTATGTTATTGGCGATTTCTGTGAGTTCTGTATTGTCTGTGTACTTCAGAATATTTTCGGACATCTCAATAGCAGCTCTGTGGTGCGGTATCATCTGCACAATGAAATTATGGGAAATGCTGTCCGTGAGGTCAGCACTCATCATTTCGTTAATCATATTATTAAGTATTCTGCTGTATTCTGCGAGATACGGCATTGCATCAGCGGCATTTATCACCGTTATTCTTCTTGCACTTATCTGCGGCGGAATACTCATTGTCATTATACCGTTGTAGACAATTTGAATCATGTCATCTACTCTGAAATTACAGCCGCATTGAAGATTTACGGCTATTTCCTGATTCGTATTGTTGTCCATGACAAGTATCTGATTGCGTCCTGTTTCAAGGACCTTTGCATATATAAGCATTGCACTCACCTCATAATAGTTTTACAGTATTATATGCTATTCACCCCATTAATGGTGAATAATTTTATATTACGGCTAAATGGGTTGAAATATGTTCGGGAATGTGATATAATATAAGTCGAAACAATTCAGAAAGGAATGTTTATTTATGGACTTGAAAAAAACTGTCTTTGAACTCTGTCATTCATACGGTGCGTCGGGTGATGAATCATCAGCGGCTGAAACTGCACTTGCTATGCTCAGGGAATATTGTCCCTCTGCTGAAATAATAAACGGCAATGTCATAGGAAAATTCGGTAATCATAGTGATGATAAGAAATTACTTGTGCTTGATGCACATATTGACCAGATTGGCTTTATTGTAACTGGTATAACGGAAAAAGGATTTATAAAAGTCGGAAACTTAGGCGGTATCGACAGAAGATTACTTCCTGCACAGCAGGTTGTTATACACGGAAAACAGGATATTAAAGGTGTAATCTGCTCAGTTCCTCCGCACCTGACAAAAGGTGACGGAAAAGTTCCTGCGATTGATGAAGTCTCGATTGATACGGGCATGACGAAATCTGAACTGGAAAAAATCGTATCTTTAGGTGATTCGATTACTTTTGATGTGAAATGCAGAAGCCTTTTGAATGAGCGTATCACAGGTGGTGCATTGGACGACAGATGCGGTATTGCATCGATTCTGTAT
>JAIDNR010000198.1 GCA_029063695.1 Ruminococcus sp. | reverse complement strand
GCTATATATATTCTGCATATTATCTCGCATATAACATCGGATATTTGGTGAAAATATCACAAAAAAGTTCCTTCTTTCCATGATAATATCATTAATTTAAGAAAGCAAAAATGAGAATAATGTTTTTTATATATAATTCAGAGATTTTAATACAAACAGCCATGCCGTAAGCGTGAATGCACTTCCGAGAGTGGTAAGCATGACAGCAAATGCCGTTACAGTACCATTATGACCGAAGTTTTTTGCCATAACAAAACAGCTTCCGGTTGTTGCACTTCCAAGCATGACAAGTATTGCAATAAGTTTTTCGTCTCTGAATCCGAATAATATTGCAATTGGCAGGAAAATTCCGCAGAAAAGCACAAGTTTTATGAATGTTATTCCAATAGTCACGGGAAGCTTACCCTTTGCATCGCTTGCCCTGAATGATGCACCGAGTGCGATAAGAGAAAGCGGAGTTGCCATATTTGCAAGATATGAAACAGATTTTTCAAGTATAACAGGCTGAGGAATTTTCAGCAGAGACCATATCATACCGACAGCAATTCCTATTATAATGGGATTTGTGACAATTCCTTTGAGTGTATCAAAAAATAATTTTTTTCCGCTGCCCTTTTTATCAGGAGAAGTAACAGACAATGCGGTTACAGCGATAATATTATAAAGCGGGACAGTACCTGCAATCATAAGAGCTGCCATAGTTGCTTCGCCGTAAATATTCTTTACGAATGCTATTCCGAGAACAGCTGCACTGCTTCTGTAAGCCGCCTGTATTATTTCACCTCTTTCAGCTTTGTCATTATGAAAAAGAGAATATACAAAGGCAATTCCTACGCTCAGAAGAGTAGCGATTATACAGAATAAGACAAATTTCCAGTCCCATACAGCACGGAAATCAGCTTGTGATAAATCGATAAAAAGAAGTGCGGGAAGAGTTGTATTAAAAGTAAATTTATTTAATTTTACTGTGGTATGGTCATCAAGCAGTCCGACTTTTTTACAGAACCAGCCAAAAACCATCATCAGAAATACAGGTACAGTAGCATTGAGACTGAACCTCAGATTTTCCGAAAACATTAAATCATATCCTTTGGAAAAGTATCAATTTTTATCCTGATTTACGGAAAAAATATCAGCGACTTCATTAAGAGTTATATAAGCAAGAGGGTCAATTTTCTGCACAATACTTTTCATTTTCATTACCTGAAAGCGGTTTACAACAAAATATATCATTTTTCTGTTCTGACCTGAATAACCGCCTTTGGCATCAACAATAGTCATTCCGCAGCAGAATTCTTTTTGCAGTTCATCACATATTTTATCAGACTCTGCCGTTATAATAAACGCAGCCTTTGAACGTTCAAGACCGTCAACAATAAAATCTACTGTTTTAAGTGCGGCATAATATGTAACTATTGAATAAAGTGGAAGAATCCAACTGTTTATAACAAATCCGCATATAATATATAAGATTATGTTATATACCATAACAAAAGAACCTACAGAAAGTCCCATTTTCTTTGCAAATATAACTGCCATAACTTCAATGCCGTCCATAGCACCGCCGTATCTTATTGCAAGACCACTTCCTATGCCTGAAATAACACCGCCGAAAAGGGCACACAGAAGAAGGTCTGTTCCTGCCAGAGGAGAGGCAATACTTACATCAACAGGCAGTATATCAGTAATCAGCCATGCGGTGACAGAATAGACTATAACAGAATAAATCGCACATATAGTAAACGCTCCGCCCTGTTTTTTCAGTCCGTATATAAACAGCGGTATATTGAGAACCATAAGGAATATTGAAAGCGAAAGCCATTCCGGAGTTATCTGAGAAAGAAGCATTGCCGTACCTGAAATTCCGCTGTCATAAAGATTTACGGGCGTAAGAAAAACAGTTATTCCGAAAGCATTGACTATTCCCGCAATAGTCAGCATAAAGAAATTAAAAGGCTTGATTGATTTGAGTTCTTGCAAAAATTTTTTCAATTTATTTCTTAGCCTTTCCGAAAAGTCCACCGAGCTTGCCTGTTATGTCATCAATGCTGATTTTAGCCTTGATTCCGTCAATAATCTTGTTCACCTGTTCATCGGGAAGGTCAATTCCGAGAACGCTCTCAACAGCCTTTGTAGGATTTTCCTTAAACTTCTTTCCGAAATCCTTGTCATTCTTGACCTTATTTACAAG
>JAIDNR010000197.1 GCA_029063695.1 Ruminococcus sp. | reverse complement strand
GCTCTGACGGATACATTCAAGAACGCCATGTCTAATATTGTGACTACGGTTCAGACGTTCATGGAGAACACGCTGACGGAAGTCACTGACGTTTGGAACAATATTCAGACGAATATGAGCGGTGTTCTTACCAATATCGGAAACGCCGTAAAATCGGGCTGGACGAATATTTTCAATGCAATTAAGATTTCTCTTGAAAATATAAAGACCGCAGTCAGCACAAGCTGGAATGCAGTCAAAAACATCGTAACAACGGCGATAAACAGCATTAAAACTGTAATCTTAACTGTGTGGAATGCTATCAAAAATTTCATTTCCACAGGTAAGCTTGACATCAAAAATACTGTCAATACAACGTGGACAGTGATTTCTGATAATGTGAAAAATACCGTCAATGCGGTAAAATCCGCTGTTTCTTCGGCTTGGAACGCTATGCCCGATACAGTTAGAGGTGCGATGAATAACGTTCGTGATACAGTTTTCAGCATCTGGGATAATGTGAAAAACGGTGTCGGCGACAGGCTCGGCGGTATCCGTGACGCTGTTTCAAGCGGTCTGAATTCTGCTACTGAATGTATACGAAATATCGTCAATTCCTCGTGGCAGTGGGGCTATGACATCATGCAGAATCTCATCAACGGAATCCGCTATATGCTGTCTGATTTAATCAACACAGTCGCAGATGTAGCAAATTCTATCTGGGAGTATCTGCACTTTTCCGTTCCCGAAAAGGGTCCTCTGACAGATTTTGAAAGCTGGATGCCGGATTTCATGAAAGGGCTTGCAAATGGTATTAAAAAGAGTAAAAAATATGTGGAAACTGCTGTGGCGGGTGTCGCTGATGCTATGCAGCTTACAATGGAATCGGGACTCAGCATGAAATTGGACGGTATTTCAGGAGCGATGATGAACGGCAGTGAGGGTACAACTATCATCAACAACTACAACAACGACAACAGCCGGACGGTAAATCAGACCAATAATAGTCCGAAATCGCTGTCACGGCTGGAGATTTACCGACAGACAAGGAATGCGCTAAATGTGTAAATGAGTAATGGGCTGACCATGAATTCAGCCCATTTATCATTATATGTTATGTTTTTGAATCAGATCCCTTGCCCGTATTTCAGACTTATCATACTCAATCTCAAAATAATCAAGGATGCATTTCATATCATCCTGCATGGATAAGAATACATCAAGCAATCTCTCTTTTTTATTATCGGTTTGCCATTCCTTCAGTCCCTTATAATAAAAAATCTTGCTATCATCATTGACGAAAAATGGGACAATATCATTCGCAAGACACATTTTCAATGCAAGCAATCTTCCGACACGTCCGTTTCCATCATAAAAAGGATGGATCTTCTCAAACCATGCATGAAATTCAGCGACATCATAAAGGTCTATAGCTTTTCTTTCTGCAAAATCGTGAACCAGTTCTGCCATATGGGACGGTACTTCTTTTGGATGAACAGTTTGAATCTGACCGACCTCATTGGGATACTTTTTATAATCGCCAATTACGATATCATCTTCCTCATCATCGACAGGCAATCCATTTTTGAGGAGTCGATGCAAATGCTTGATATATTCTTCAGTAATTGACTCTTGGATTGTGTCAAGGATATAATCAAAGCACTTAAAATGATTAGCGGTTTCTATAATGTCGTCAACATGAGCAACGCCGTCTACAGTACGAGTTTCAAAAATATAACGTGTCTGATCATGCGTTAAACGACTTCCCTCAATATGATTTGAATTATACGCAAAATCAACTTGCATTTTATGATAGAATCCACCGGAAATTTTTCGTTTCTTCTCGTGCAGCAGCGTGTTTAATACTGTTCTTGGCTGTACCATATGGCATACCTCCTTTTGACAACTCTAATTATATTATAAGCCATATCCTCGAAAAAGTCAACTGTAATGAAGGGGGATTTTCATGTTTTTCAAATTGTTCCTCGAAAACTCCGCCGGAGACCAAATTGATCTTACGGCAACAGCAAATAAATATATGACCTCAAAAATCTTCGGCTTAAATCCGCCTGCCGGAACAATATCCACATCCAGTTACGCAGGCATGGACGGCAGTTATCTGAACAACGCTTTCATCGAAAAGCGGAATGTGGTTATTTCCTTTGAAATGCGTGGATTTGGCGTAGAAAAGAGACGTCACGAGCTGTACAAAGT
>JAIDNR010000196.1 GCA_029063695.1 Ruminococcus sp. | reverse complement strand
GTGTACAGTAAAAAACAGCTTTAAGATTGGAGAAATTTATGATAAATACAGATATTTTTCTTACATTGGCAGTAAATGAAATGGAAAATCCTTCTTTCTTTCCGTTTCCGTTTCCTTTACACGTTATTTTCTGTATACTTGCAACTGCTTTTCTGATTTTCAGATTTGTTACAAACAAAAAGCCGTTTCAGCTTATCATAGCAATTGCTATTCCGCTTTCTCTCACTCTCTGGATTTCCGACAACAGAACATGGTATTATATTCTCGGACTGATTGAACTTGTACTTCTCACCACCGCCTTTGTCACATCAATTATTTTCAGAGATAAAAGTACTCCTGAAAATGAAACATCGGAAACTACAGAAATCGAAAATGAGGTTCATGAATGAAAATAGCGGTGCTTGACTGGTCTACAATGACTGTAAACAATGATATATCGACTGATTCACTCAAAAAATATGGGGAACTCAATATATTCTCTTTGACATCAACAGAGCAGACGGCTGAATATATCGGCGATGCTGAAATTGTACTCTGCAACAAAGTTCCAATTACAAAAGAAATCATGGATAAGTGCAATAATCTGAAATATATCGGACTTTTCGCCACGGGGTTCAATAATATTGATATTGAATACGCCAAGTCCAAAAATATAACTGTGTGCAATGCGGGGCAGTATTCCACAAATGCAGTTGCACAGCAGGTTTTTGCCTATATTCTTGACTTTACAAGCCGTATCCGTGACTATGATTTATCTGTAAAATCAGGACAATGGGAGAAATCTCCCTGTTTTTCTTGGTTTCCTATTCCTACTGTCGAACTTTCGGGAAAAACACTGTCAATCGTTGGATATGGTTCAATCGGAAAACGTACTGCTGAAATAGGAAACGCTTTTGGCATGAATATAGTAATCAGCACAAGAACTGCCCCTGAAAACTGTCCTTATGAAGTGACAGATATTGAAACGGCAGTAAAAAAAGCTGATTTTCTTACATTTCATTGTCCGCTTACCGAAACGACAAAAGGCATTATAAATTCCGATTTATTAAGTCTTATGAAAAAATCAGCCGTTTTAATAAACACATCAAGAGGTGCTGTCGTTAATGAAAAAGATTTAGCAGATGCACTGAACAGCGGAAAAATTGCCGCCGCTTATCTTGATGTACTCGAAAAAGAACCGATGTCTTCCGATACACCGCTGAAAACTGCAAAGAACTGCATAATAACTCCGCATACTGCATGGGCGGCATACGAAACAAGGAAGCGTCTGTTCGATATAGTATGTGATAATATAGAAAAATGGCTGAACGGTACTCCGCAGAATAAAGTCAATTAAAATATTAAGGAAAGATATGAATATGAGAAATATTTCTGATAAAAAAAGAATTGTTATAAAATTAGGTACTTCCACACTCGCACACAGTACAGGCAAGCTGAATATTCGCCGAATGACAAATTTAGTGCGTGTAATTTCAGACCTGCACAATTCAGGTAAAGAAATCATTATGGTTTCTTCCGGTGCAGTTGGTCTTGGTACAGGTAAACTGGGACTTTCCAAAAGACCTAAAGACACTAAGCTGAAACAGGCTGTTGCTGCTGTAGGACAATGTGAACTTATGCATGTTTATGATGATATGTTTGAAAAATACAGCGTAACAGTTGCACAGATTCTCCTGACAAAGACAATCATCAATAATCCCAATCACTGTGAGAATTTCAAGAATACTATTGAAACGCTTGTCGGAATGGGTGTTATTCCTATTGTAAACGAAAATGACTCGATTTCCATTGATGAACTTGAACTTGAAATAGGTGAAAATGACTCACTTTCCGCACTTGTTGCATCTCTTTCGGGTGCGGATTTACTTCTTATACTTTCCGATATTGACGGTTTATACAGTGACGACCCGCATAAGAATCCCGATGCAGAGCCGATTTCCGTAGTCGAGGAAATCACTCCCGAAATCGAAAGAATCGCAGGTGGTGCAGGCTCGGGACTTGGCACAGGCGGAATGTCCACAAAGATAAACGCCGCAAAAATTGCCTCTGAAGCAGGTATCGACATGGTTATCATGAACGGCAAAAATCCTGAACTTCTTTACGACTTGTTTGAAAATAAAGATATTGGTACTATTTTTGTTGCCCCAAAGTCACAATAAACAGGTATTCTAAAATGGAAAAAGATAATGAATTAAAAAAGGCTGAAAAGACATTAAATAATGTTCTTATTGCTATAGTGATAGTTATTTTATTGCTTGTTGCTGGATATAATTTCATTTTTGACCTTGATACTACATACTATATTTTTGGTAAAAACCGCACCGCAGAAATGGAAGAAACGTTCGGCATTACAGTAACAGATGACATAAAGCTTAAAAGATACCGTGAATTTGGCTGGCTTTCATTTGAGTACACTCTTGATATAAGTAAAATTGATGATTATAACAAATTTATGCAGGATAATGTAAAAGGTAAAGTTATAGAAAAAATCGAAAATGGTATCATCTATAATTATAAAGATAATACTCAGGAAGTTTCTGATTACTACGAAAAATATCACAAAGACCGCATTGAATATACTTATATATGGCATAACTGTGAAATTTATGTGGATTTTTATGATATAGATAATACTGGATATTATTCAGCTACTTTAAGTAAATGCGAATAAAAAATATTATGAGGTGAAGTATTATGGGTTACACACAGGAACTTGGCATAAAAGCCAAAAACGCAGAGCCTGCTATTGCAGGAGCTTCAACAAAAGTAAAAAATGACGCTCTCGCCGCAATTTCAAAGGCTCTCAAAGAAAACGCAGACCTTATTATTTCCGAAAACGCCAAGGATTTACAGGCTGCACAGGAAAATGGTATGTCTCAGGCTATGCAGGACAGACTTAAACTCGACGAAAACCGCATTGCAGGTATGGCAAAAGGTGTTGACGAACTTATTGCAATGAATGACCCTATCGGACAGGTGATTGACGGTTTTGTGCGTCCGAACGGACTGAGAATCACAAAAACAAGAGTTCCGCTCGGAGTTATTGGTATTATCTTCGAATCACGCCCAAATGTTACCGTTGATGCCGCCGCTCTCTGCCTTAAAGCAGGAAACGCAGTTATCCTCAAAGGCGGTAAAGAAGCTATTTACTCCAATATCTGTCTCGGAAAGATTATGCGTGAAGCACTCGAAAAATGCGGACTTCCTGCCGATATTATTCAGGTTGTGGAAAATACGTCCCGTGAAACCACAAACGAACTAATGAAGCTGAACGGCTATGTTGATGTTCTTATTCCTCGTGGAAGTGCAAGACTGATTCAGGCTGTTGTTACTACTGCTACAGTACCTGTTATTGAAACAGGTGCAGGAAACTGCCATGTATATGTTGACAGTTCCGCTGATATTGATATGGCTGTTGATATTACAGATAACGCTAAAACTCAGCGTCCGTCGGTATGCAATGCTATTGAAAGCCTAATTGTTCACAAGGATATTGCAGAAGTTTTTCTTCCTGCAATTGCTGAAAGATTCAAGTCCCATAATGTTAAGATTTATGGCTGTGACAAAACAATTGATATTCTGGGCGATATCGTTGAAAAAGCAACTGAAACAGAGTATGCAACGGAATTTAATGACTATGTAATCGCTGTAAAAGTTGTTGATTCAATCGATGAAGCTGTTTCACATATAAGAAAGTACAGTACACGCCATTCAGAGTGCATCATTACAAAGTCACTTGAATCCGCACAGAAATTCCAGCGTGAAGTTGATGCCGCCGCTGTTTATGTGAATGCTTCAACACGTTTCACCGATGGTGGTGAGTTCGGATACGGTGCTGAAATCGGCATATCAACACAGAAACTTCACGCAAGAGGTCCTATGGGGCTCGCTGAACTGACAACTGTAAAGTATCTTATTGACGGAAACGGTCAGATAAGATAATATATTTAATAAGGAGGTATTTATGGCTACTAAAAAAGACCTTGACAATATTCTTAATAATATGAAATCAAAGAAAAGTTCAGGAAAAAAGCAGTCATTAACCACAGCCAAATCACGCTCTAAAAGCGATGTTGACAATATGTCTGTTGATGATGATGTATTAAATTCACTTGGTAACAGAAAATCAGCAGGCATAAAATCAGATGCACCAAAAAAACTTGCTCCGCTTCCACCCAAAAAGTCAGATACTGAAAAAAAATCTGCACCTTCTGAAAACAAGTCAAAAAAGAGGATTGTAATAACAGGTGAACTGCCAGATTACGACTCACTCAGAGAAAAGGAACTTGCAAAAGACAGACAGGAAAAAGAACGTCTTGAGGCTGAAAAGAAAGCTAAAGAAAAAAAACGTCTTGAAGCCGAACAGAAAGCTCGTGAGGAAGCTGAGAGAAAACGTCTTGAAGCTGAACAGAAAGCCCGTGAGGAAGCTGAGAGAAAACGTCTTGAAGCTGAACAGAAAGCCCGTGAGGAAGCCGAGAGAAAACGTCTTGGAGCCTGGGTCTTATACAGAG
>JAIDNR010000195.1 GCA_029063695.1 Ruminococcus sp. | reverse complement strand
TAGTTGATTTCTGAGGAACAGCCTTTGATACACTGCTTATAGCTTCGCTGAGTTCATTTTTGTTGCAGGTAAATTTAATTGTAATTAAAACCTCAGTAAAAGTAAAATAAAATTTATTTATTGATTTTTTTTTTTAATAAAATAAATAAATAAATAAATATTTAAAAAAAAAAAAAAAAAAAAAAAAAAAAAAAAATAATAATAAAAAATAATATTGTTGTTGTTGTTGGGTCTGTTGAAAAGTTGAAAAACTCCGCAAACGACCATATATAGGAAAAAATTTACATTACAGATTGTTGAAAACCTGTTGAAAACCTGTTGAAAGTATGTGGAAAGAAATGTTGAAAACTTTTTGCATTGTTGAAAGATTGTTGAAAACTTGTTAACAAACCATGAAAACTACTGTTGAAACACAACTGATTTAACTAACTCCCGAAATCTTTCAACATTGTGTTGAAAGTGCATTGTTGAAAGTGTTGAAACTTATTTTGGTTAAACTTTTTGACTTGTAGTTCTCGGCTTCTCAAAGCCACGAACCGGAGCGAAAAGTTTTCAACGTTGAGAGTTGAAATTGTTGAGAGATTGTTGAAAGTCATTTTTGAGCTCGAACTTTCAACACTTTCAACGTTGAAAGTTGTGGAAAACATATTACAAATCAGTAACAATCAATTGTTTTAACTTAAAATTCGTTAACCCAAGTTAACTTTCCACAAGTTTTCAACATCTGTTTGTTGAAACATTTCATTACCTCTCGTAATACAGCCTAAAACGTAATATTCAAAAATGTTGAAAACCTGTTGAAACTCTGTGGAAAAGTGTTGAAAGAAGTTTATAAAGGGCTGAAAGCGTGAAGAACAAATGTTTTGCGGTTGAAATTGTTTTGTAACTAATATTTTGTTCATATTTTCAGGATGTTGAAACTGTTGAAACTGTTGAAAGATATAATTAACAATTTTGATAATTATATGATTTTTCCCTTTAATTCGGAAAAAAATGACAGTTTTTATAAGATTATATATTTTAATCATATGTTGAAAACTTGTTGAAAACCTGTTGAAACAGTGTTGAAAGTCATTTTTGAGATATTAAAATATTTAACAGGTTTTTCCTTTGTCCTTTATATTTTTTATGATGTCATTAACAAGATTCGCCATACTTGAATCTTTCTGAATTGCTTCGGTTATACTGTTCACAGAGTAAACAATAGTTGAGTGGTCACGACCGCCGAATTCAGTTCCTATGGAAGCAAGAGGCATCTGCGTAATCTCACGCACAACATAAATGGCAACTTTTCTTGCAATTGAAATCTGCTGTGAGCGTTTATTTGAACGCAGGTCATCGGGTGACACACCATAAACGGACGAAACCTCAGAAATAATCTTCTCAACCGTAATCGGCACAGGCTGTTCATTGGTAAGCACATCACGTATAACGCTCTGAGCCATTGAAATTGTAATGGGACTGCCTGCAAAGTGATTGAGTGCTTTAAGACGTATAGCAGCCCCCTCAAGCTGTCTGATATTTGATTTGAGCCTGTTAGCCATAAACTCAGAAACCTCAGCAGGCATTTTCAGGTCAAGCAGTTCACTCTTGCGGTTGATGATAGCGAGACGTGTTTCATAGTCAGGAGCAGAAATATCGGCAATCAGACCACCTTCAAAGCGTGTTCTCAGACGGGCTTCCAAAGTAACAAGTTCTTTCGGCGGCTTGTCAGAAGTAATAACAATCTGTTTTCCTTCCTGATGCAGCTTATAGAATGTATGGAAAAACTCTTCCTGCATACGTTCTTTACCTGCAAAGAACTGTACATCGTCAATCAGAAGCACATCAGCCGTTCTGTATTTCTCCTGAAAGTCATTGATAAGATTAGTCTTGATAGCGGCAACAAGGTCATTTGCGAATGTCTCACTCGTTATGTAGACAATATTGAACTCAGGGCGGGTTCTTCTCACCTCATTTGCAATAGCAGTGATAAGATGAGTTTTTCCCATTCCCGAAGGACCATAGATAAACAGGGGATTATATCCCGAAACGTCTTTGTCTCCGCAGTTTTTTGCAACGGACTTACTGCACGCAAGTGCAAAACTGTTTGATGGTCCTTCAATGAATGTATCAAAAGTGTAATCATAATTCGCAAATTTATAAGTCGCCTGAAGTTCGGCATTTTTCTGGTCAAGCTCTGCCTCTGTCGGAATTGGTCTTATCATCATATCATCTGTCTTGACATTGATTATAATATTGACTTTAAGACCAAGCACATTCAGAAACGCATCGCTCAGAACTGATGCATATGTAGTCATGACAATGTTTTTCTGAAAGTCTGTCCCCACGCTGAATACAGCGTCCGAACCATTGAAACTCACAGGTTTTAACGGGTCAATCCACGTTTTGACGCCGATTGCAGGTATCCTGTTATTGCTAAGACAATAGTTTTTGACTTTTTCAAAAACTTCTTCAAAAGAGTTCATTTTCGGTTTTTACCTCCATATTTAAAATTTTTTTACGTCTTATCAAAATATTTTTGTCAAGGATTAGACAGGAAAGCACGGATATATTTTCATATCATTTAACATAAAATAATCACTTCCCTGCATATAACATTATAATAAGTATATTATATCACAAATTTTAAAAAAATGCAAGCCGTTTCATCTGTAAAAGAGTTAGAATTTCTCATTCTTTTTGGCTGTTAAATTGACATATTGTTGAAACTCATGTTGAAAACTCAGTCCTGTACAGTAACCGTGCATTTCCGCATATACAGACAAAATCGGGACTTTGCCCTGAAATCTTTCAACACACTTTCAACAGCTTTTCAACAGTCTTTCAACATCTTTTCCACATTCCCCTGCCTCATAATTCTCCCTTAATCATTAAGTACTTCACAATATTATAAAAAATATAAAACTTTACCATATAATTTGATTAACTATTGGTTAATTTTATCAAAATTGATTTTTTTATAAAAAATTTTTTAAAACCTCTTGACAGATTTCTTTTTTTGAAGTATAATCTTATAGTGTAATAC
>JAIDNR010000194.1 GCA_029063695.1 Ruminococcus sp. | reverse complement strand
AAAACCGCGTATACCCTCTTCCCCTTTGTGTAGTGGGCTCGGATATGTTTATAAGATACATGTTCTATAATTTTCTTATACTATTTTATATAAAGGGGTTATTGATATGCTTCAATTAAAAAATGTCGTAAAAAAATACGGCAGTGGAGATAATGTTGTTACTGCCCTTAATGGTGTCAGCATTACTTTCCGTGAAAATGAATTTGTAGCTATACTCGGTCATTCAGGCTGTGGCAAGACTACAATGCTCAACATCATAGGCGGTCTGGACCACTACACATCGGGCGACCTTGTAATCAATGGGGTATCAACAAAGCAGTACAAGGACAGAGACTGGGACGCTTACCGCAATCATTCAATAGGATTCGTATTTCAGAGTTACAATCTTATTCCTCACCAGACTGTACTTGCAAACGTTGAGCTTGCACTTACTATCTCAGGTGTATCGAAATCGGAACGCAAAAGACGTGCAAAAGAGGCTCTTGAAAAAGTCGGTCTGGGAAATCAGCTTAATAAAAAGCCGAATCAGATGTCGGGTGGACAAATGCAGAGAGTCGCTATTGCACGTGCATTGATTAATAATCCTGATATTCTGCTTGCTGATGAACCTACAGGTGCGTTGGACAGTGAAACTTCTGTACAGGTTATGGAACTCCTCAAGGAAATCGCAAAAGATAAGCTTGTTATCATGGTTACGCACAATCCCGAACTTGCTGAGGATTACGCCAGCCGTATTGTAAGAGTTAAGGACGGAACTATAACAGATGACAGCAATCCGTTTGAACCAAAAGAAGAAGATATTCCGAAAACAGAGAAGAAAAAGCGTGTTTCGATGTCTTTTGGTACTGCCGTTTCGCTCTCGCTTAACAACCTCATGACCAAAAAAGGACGTACGATTCTTACAGCTTTTGCAGGTTCTATCGGTATCATAGGAATTGCAACAATTCTTTCTCTTTCGACAGGTATAAATACCTATATCAATGATATTCAGGAAGAGACACTTTCATCTTATCCCCTTGAAATAAACAGAGAAAACACTGATACTTCAAGTATGATTTCATCTATGATGCAGGCTCAGCAGGAATATGAAGAAAAAGTCTTTGAAGATGATAAACTTTATTCAAATACTTCCGTCTATGATATGTTCAATTCAATGAACTCCTCTGCTAAACAGATTAACAATATGAAAGACTTCAAAACTTTCATTGATTCCAGTGAAGAAATTGCTGAGTATTCAACGGCTGTATCATATTCATACGATGTCGCAATGCCGATTTTTACTGAAACGCCGTCAGGCGAAATCATGAAAGTAGACTTCATGGACTTGTATGTCAATGCCTTTGATATGGGCGGAAGTTCAATGGTAAGTGGAATGATGGGAAGTTCTATGGCGAGTGCAGAAATGTCAATGATGGGACTTAATGTCATGGAAGAAATTCTACCGAATGAGGATGGTACAGGCGTAAATGACTTAATCAAGAATCAGTATGAAGTCGTTGAGGGAAGATTCCCCGAAAATTACGATGAAGCCGTTATTGTACTTACCAAAAACAACGAAATTCCTGATTTTATCCTGTACGCTATGGGTCTCAAAGAACCCGACGACTTCACTCAGCATATGAAAGATATAATGGCTGAAAAAAGCATAGAAAATTACGGTCAGACAGAATGGGATTTAAGTGAAATTCTTGACAAGAAATTCAAGATGATTCTGCCATGTGAATCGTATCAGCAGAATGAGGACGGCAAGAGCTGTACAGACCTCACTTCTACGGAAACAGGTCTCGATTTTCTTTTCAATGCCGATGATGTGGGTACGGAGATTAAGATTGTCGGCTTTATCCGTCCAAATGAAGATGTAAAATATGCGATGATTGGAAGCTATATCGGATATACTGCTGAACTTACACAGTACGCAATAAACAAGACGAACGACAGCAAGCTTGTAAAGGCTCAGGTTGAGGACAAAGAGAATGATTTACTTACAGGTACGAAATTCATGTCCGATGATTACGTTGAACCGTCCGTTGACGAAAAAGCAGACGGTGCAAAAGAGTACATCAGGAATGCGAAGTCCGACAAGAAAGCTGAAATTTACAGATTTATCATGTCACAGCCCGATGAAGCACAGGTACAGGCACAGATTGATGCAATGCTGAAAGATTTTGACCGCAATACCTTTATTGAACAGGTAAAGACGAATTACGCTGAAGAACTGGGCGGAATTGATACGGAACAGCTTGACAGCTATATTTCGCAGATGAGCGATGATGATATAAAATCATTTGCAGAGGAAGCCGCAAGAGTGCAGATTGCTGAACAGTACGCCGCAGAAATCGAGAAACAGCTTGCTTCACAGACAAACGAGGATTTGGCAAAGGCACTTGATAAAGCTAAAATCAGCAATGAAATGTATGCTCTTGTGTTTGACGAATTTACTCCGCAGGAAATTTCCTCTTCAACTTATGAGGATAACCTGAAGCTTTTAGGCAGAGCTGATTTGTCCGACCCGTCAAAAGTCCGTATTTTCGCAAAAACTTTCGAGGATAAAGACTCAATCTCAGATGCAATTGCAGACTACAATGAGGGTAAACCCGAAAAAGACGTTATCCACTATACCGATATGGTTGCACTCCTTATGTCGTCAATCACAAGCATTATCAGCGGTATTTCTTATCTGCTTATTGCATTTGTCGGCATTTCACTCGTTGTATCTTCAATCATGATTGGCATTATCACATATATTTCAGTACTTGAAAGAACAAGAGAAATAGGCATACTCCGTGCGATAGGTGCTTCAAAGCACGATGTTTCGACCGTATTCAATGCGGAAACGCTCATTGTCGGACTCTGTGCTGGTATCATCGGCATAGGCTGTACGGTATTATTGAATATTCCGATAAATCTTATAATTCACTCGATTACAAGTCTTGATACGCTTTATTCAAGTCTGCCTGTTGCAGGTGCGGTGATACTCATTATTATCAGTATGTTACTTACGTTCATCGCAGGTCTTATTCCGTCCCGTGTTGCCTCAAAGAAAGACCCTGTTGAAGCTCTCAGAACTGAATAAAATAAGTATCTCCCTCGGATTATCTCAGAGGGAGATTTTTTTGTGAATCAGCCGAATTTTTCGGACAGGTAGATACTTGCACGGCTCTGAATGTTCTTAGCACACTGTTCTGCCGTCGTATCGCCGTTGAAGAAGATATTGACTTCCTCGTCGATGATTTTATAGAAGTCAAAACCAAGCGGAATATAGCTTTTCGTTGACGGCACTGCCCTTGCAATGAGGTCATTGACTGCCTTAACGTCCTCGTCTGTGATTTCTCCGCATTTTATACAGTCCTCATAAATTGAAAATTGGAGCATATACACAACACCTTTGTAGTCTTTCCATTCGGGGTCGTCTTTTGTTTCGTCATATTTAGTATAATCGGTATAGTGGGTGCGTTCAAAGTTCTCATAGTATTTGAGTCCTGTTTTAGTAATCGGAAACGGTGCATGAAATCCATTTTCTGTCATTTTGTAACTTTCGTCCGCACATCTTGATTTGATATAATCCCATGCAAGTTCTTTATACTCTGAATTTGCCGATATTGCAATATTATTATCACCAGCTAAAGTCGGGGTTTCAAGGTACGTTATTTCCTCACCGCCAAATTCTCCTCCGGTATCACGGACATAACTTTCATAATTAGCCCATGAGAAAGTACTGAAAATATCTTTGTCGTCGATATATCTTCTCTGTTGAAGCATATAATTATTTCTGTCCTCTTCTTCCGTCGTGCTTTCCCAGTCGGGATAATCGGATTCGATATTGTCGGGAATATTGCACCATTCAAGGTACTTCACAAAACTTTCGTCGGTATAGTGACAGGTATGAGTTTCAATGTCAATCCAGTCTGTATATGAAATCATACCGCTTCTTTGTTGCTTGCTATCGTATTCGATTTCAATGTCAACAGGCGGATTTATTGTCATATCGATATATTTATCAAAGTTCCAGTCCGAAGCGTCGCCGACAAATTTAGTCTTTGCAACTTGACCAACATCAAGATAAAACCTGTTCGGAAGTGAATACAAAGCACCATCAGTTTCAAGACATTCAAGAACATTCGGGACAAAGTAGTCACGGGTGAAAGTATCGTCCTTGTCTATGAACTCATATAAATCACACAGCACACCCATTCCTGCAAGATTTACTTCACCGACTGTTCCGTCCGTAAGCATAATATCAGGCAGATTTCCGCTGATTATATCTTTCTGCAATGTATCAAAATGTGCCAAACCATTTTCATCAATTTCACTGTTGTATGTTTTCAGTTCAAATATAAAGTCGTGACCCTCATCGTTCCACGGATTAATAAAATTTCTCGTTTCCCATTCGCCGTCTCCGATAACACCGAAAGTAAGTATGGGAATACCCTCCATTTCTTCCTGAGTACGTGGGAGATATTTTTTGAAACTAACGTTCCAGTTACTGTAATCATTATAAAGAGCCGCCATATTGCCGTCGTCCATGAGAACGAATCCCTGCATAATATCGGAAGTCATGCCCGAAACATTTATGTTGAACAGCGGTACTATTTCGTCCGTATCGGATTTAATACCGAAAACCGTGGAACGTGACCAGAGGAATAAATCATATTCGCCTGTACCCTGCTGAATACCCTGAGGAGTTTCCTCAAAATCGTAAGTAGTTGAATTGCAGTCCATAAGAGTGCCATCAGTATTTATAAAGCAGATTTTCAGCTTGTCCTTATCGTTCTCTTTGTAAGCAACGGAGCAGATAAGTCTGCCGTCCTTGTCCTTGCCTATAGTATCAATATCGCCCTTATCTGTAACAAGTTCACCGATATATGTGCCGTCAGTACTGAACATCTCATATGCACCCGAAATAGTTGCAATAACAGTCTTGCCGTCGGAACACACACCGTTTATATTTGTCATCTTATCGGGAACTACGCCGAAATCTGCAACATCAGCAGACGAAGCAAGTGTACCGTCCTTGGAATAAGTTTTAATCATGAACTTATACTCAGCATTTGCGTTATAAAGCTCCTCATCGTAATCTTCGGGATATTCATATAGACCAATCGGCTCCAAATCACCGTAATCTACGTGATTGACGAACGTAACGACAGTACCGTCATTTGCAGTATCAAGGTCATAAGCCTTGCCTATGTCAAATTCCGGGAACTCGACAATCTCATAATTTTCAAAGTCGCTTGTGTGCCAGAATTCAGGAATCCTCACACCAGAACCAAGCAGAAGATAATCCGTACCATTGTTGTATGGCATGAAAGACCATACCTGACTACAATTTTCGGGAATCTTCATGCTTTCTTTTTTGTAAGCCGCAATATTGCTGAGTTTTTCGGCGACATAGTTCTGAGGTGTGGTCTTTTCGGACTGCAATGTTTTTTCACTGCACGATAC
>JAIDNR010000193.1 GCA_029063695.1 Ruminococcus sp. | reverse complement strand
TTATATAATAATATTTGCAATTATCGGCATTTTTATAATATTTACTGCTATTTTTGTACTGATTATATTAGTGTGTACCAAAAACCAACGTGACTACAGGCACATTAAAAATAAAGCAGAAGCTGACGGAATTATTACTCATATCAGATTTATCGAGGCAAATCAGGCAGATGACTATGAATATTATGATATAAATTATTCCTTTACAGATATTTACGGGATTCCATACAACAAAAATTTCAAAAGTCAACGATTAAAAAGTCTTAAGGAAGGCGATAAAATTTCTGTATACTATGATATAGATAATCCAAATAAATGCGTAACTGATTATAAGCTTAAAGCTGACAAGAATTTATGGTGGCAGGCTCTACTTATCACTTCAATTATAGTTTTTATTCCTTTTATCATTTCATTTGTTATTTATTACAATGACTGATTTTATTTTTTAATATGAACGAAGAATTTCAAAATTTTATAGCTGTTGTTGAATCAGAACCGTACTTCATGTGCGGTTTTTTGTTGTATTGGAAAATATTTTCCCATAAAAACAACAATGCGGCATCACTTCTGTGAAACCGCATTATGAGGGATGATTATGAAGATGTCATGCTTTGAATATGGCACGTACAAAGTTGTAGATATGTGCACGAATGCAGTTGTCGCCGTGATAACCGCCATTCACATAGTGCCATATATGAGGAACTCCGTTGGAGGTAAAGCTGTTGTGATAACCCTCGGGAGTATTGTAAACCGTCTGATCGTTGCTTCCTGCTGTCAGGAAAATCAGTGACGGTGCCTCCTCCTCAGAGGCAAACTTAAACGCGCCAGTCGCACCAGGAGCCGCACAGATTGCACCCATGTATCCGAAGAGGTCGGGATGCTTCATGCCGATCATCAGTGCTTCACGTCCACCCATGGAAAATCCGGTAATTGCAGTATTTTCTCTTCCAGTAGCTACGCTGTATTCTTTCTCAATAAGAGGCATAAGCTCTGTGGTAAGAACTGTGTCGAAATTATCATATGCCTGATTATTTGCATCGTCCATAGCTGAGCAGTTATCCTGTGTTTGGCTGGAGTAGATGTAAGGGAAAACAACGATCATTTCTTTTGCTGCACCTTCAGCGATAGCATTGCCGATGATCTGCTGAGTTGGTATGTGGTCGTTGCCGGTGAGTATCATTCTGTCCTGATCCTCCCAGTATCCGTGCATAACATAGAGTACTGGATATTTCTTGTTTTTATCGTAATTTGCCGGGAGGAGAACATTGTATTTCTTATTTCTGCCACAGAAGTTGGAGTAATAACTCTTCTTTTCAAGTGTACCGTAATTTACGCCGGCTTTTTCTGTCTTTGAGTCATCAGTTTCATATTCGCTGACTTCTACCAGAGGAGTATACTCGGAGATAGTGCGCATTGGCTTTGATGGTGATGATGATACAACGTTTGATTTGAGTTCTTTAATCTGTCCAACAAGATACTGCTGGAGTGCAACTGCATCGGCGATAGAAAATTCACCGTCGCCGTTTGTATCTGCCGAAGCGGGGGCATCTGCAAAGTTACTTGCAAGAAGTTTTCTCATTTCAATCATATCGAATACATCAACTTCTTTATCAGAATTGATGTCGCCTGCAATAACTTTATCTGTCGGAGTTACAACAGGATTTGTAGTCTGTGAAAGTGCAGGCTGACCTTCTCCTGCAATACCTGTTCCGCCTACTGCACCGATTACTTCGTCAACATAGAAATCTGTAAGTGATTCTTCTGTTTCAATATAAATCTTTACATTTGAAGCACCCTCAGGAATCTTGTAATTTGTATTGATGAGCTGTGCCCATTTATCATCAGGAGCTGTTACAGATGCGATTTCCGAATAATCAGTTTCGCCTGCTGCGTTTGTATACTCCAGTTTCATCATAAACTTGACATTTTTGCCTGACTTCTGTTTTACATGTGCACTGAAACTGTACTCCTTGCCAGCCTCAAAAGCATGGGAATTAAGTAAATAAGCCGCACCATTCCATGCAGAAGTTCTGTCTGAAACAAGCAGGGAATTACTTCCCCATTCCGTATAATGTTCTGCATTGCTCTGAGAGACTTTATTTCCGCCTCTGGCAGTCCAGTCCTGCTCACCGTCCTCAAATCCGCACTGGAAGTACCAGCCGTATTCATTGGGTTTATCAGGAGTTTCAGGATTCGTGGGATTTGTATTTCCCTCTCCGTCAAGAGTGATAATAAAAGTAGAAACACTCTCACCCGGAAGCTGTGCAAAGAATTTTGTACCGTCATTTTCAAGGTTTTCGGTCTTTGCAAGATTTTCATTTGCAGAAGTTCTGTAACGGTCAACATCAACGATTTTCTCGCCGCTTCCTACTGTAAAACTCTGTGCATAACCTTCCGTACCCTTATTTATTGCTACAACAGTAATAGTATTATCTTTCTTATAAGCCGATACAAGAACATCTTTCGACGGCTGTTCTGTCGCCTCAATACGTACAGCACCCGGACGGACATACTTTGAATACTGTGCCATACAGTAGCCACGCTTGCTTATTTTGCCGTCCTCTGTCATAAGACCGTAACTTCTTCTGATATACCACCATGTATATGCACTCATATTGCCGACAACCATAGCATTGTGGATATTTTCTGATACCTGAATAGCTTCCGGATAACGATTGGCTGAATCAGCCTCACTGTTCGGAACATAGACTTCAGTCATCCATATCTCCTTACCGCAGTTTTCAAGTGCAGGAAAATCCATCCATTCTCTTGCAGTACCGTACATATGAGTACCAAATACATCGCAGTTAGCCATAGCCTTTGCGTTATTCAGTATCTTTGTATAGAATTTCTTTCCGCCGTCACTTACCCATGATGCATTTTCCGGAGCATACTGGAAAGATTCAGGAGACATAAGTCTTGTACTTGTTATCTTGTCGCCGTAATTTGCGATAAAATCGGTTGTTTCATCTGTTGACCAATAAGTCCATTCGGAAGCATAATCGGGTTCATTCTGAACGGAGATAGAATAAAGGTCAACATTGTTGTCTTTCATATATTGTCCGAAATTATTAAGATGTTCTGCATAAGCACCATAATTTGACTTCGGAATATGAAGTTTACCGTTGCTTCCGCCTGATTCCGCAAGATTTGCTGGCGGTTCCCATGGCGAAGCAAATATTGTAACGCCCTTTTGAGTAGCATACTGTGCAGTCGGAAGAGCAAGTTTCCACTGTGAGCTGTCGGGATTGACGAACACACGCAGTACAGTAAGACCAAGTTCATTATCACCGTTGCCGAAAGCTGTCTGTCTCTGAGCAGCTGAAAGGTCTGCACCCGTCCACTCAGGGTGGTTGATACCGCCGAAACCTCTTATATTCTGATATGTTTTTGTCGTATCAATCACAACATTATCAGCAGCATAAGTATCGGTTAAATTTTCAGACGGTGCAAAGGCAAAGCCTGTAATAATCATAGCTGATGCAGTAACAGCAGAAACAAATCTGCCTGCAATCGTTCTAATCTTCATAAAAATCACTCCTCATAATTATATTTTTTATCACATTTGCTTAGTTCTGTAATTATTATACCACATTCACAAAAAGTTTACAACCCATAATATGCATATTAGGTGGACTTTTTGAAGAAATATATAATAAAAAAACAGTCGTAAACCCAAAACGACTGTTTTCATGATTTGTCCCTTTACATTAAGGTCCTTTATTTATATTATCTGCTCTGCTTTTGTGCAGATTGCAGAGCAGAATAATATCAACTTATTAACTTATGAAAATGACCAGCTATCAAATTCTATATCATTGCTGAATACAAAGTATACATCTTTCTGTCCACCCTCTGATGAAACAGCGGGAACAGTAACTTCCGACATTGAAGAACCTACTTCAACATATCCGATAACATCGCCTGTAGGTGAATCCGTGCAGACTTTGATTATACCGCCGTTTTTGGAAGATGCTTTCACTGTGATATTCTTCACACCCTTGCTGAAATCAACCCAGTTTACTTTAATCCAGTCGCCTTTTTTGCCTGATACTGTTGTATTTCCGAGTCCGCCTACTGAAATTCCCTTTGACTGATTTGACATTGTTTCTGCCTGAATTGTCTTATAAGGACTGATTGATGAAAGCTGTGTAACACCTTTCATTGAACCGCTTGCAGAGAACATACCATTTGAAAATGTACAGTTATCAATATGACATGAACGATAGTTTCCACCCAAATCAATAGTTCCGTCGCTGTTTTTAGCCTGAATATTCATTGCTCTTGACTGATGACGGCTATGATAGAGCATATAATACTTACCCTTGAACTCAACGATTGAATGATGATTGTTTCCGCCTCCGTCAAGCTGATATGAAGCAGGATTCTTGAGAGCAATACCCTTGAATGTGAACGGACCAAGCGGATTATCTGCTACCATAACACCGATTTCGGCATTTCCGAAACCATAAGGATTTCCTCCTGTATTCCAGTTTGTGCAGTAAGAATAATAATATTTGCCGTCAGCTTTGAGGATACTTGAATCTTCAAAAAGATACGGAGGATTCATTTTTACACATGAACCTGAAAGACTCATCATATCATCGCCGAGCTTGACTGCTCTTGCTGTTCCGGGGTCAGCCGCCTTTCCTGAGGGAACGCCGCCGCCTACGTAAAGATAACCTGTTCCGTCATCGTCAACGAGGACTGCCGGGTCAAAGAGCCACTCTACATCACCATAACCAGGCGTACTTTTGTTTATAAGAGCATGACCGAGTTCATCTCTGTAAGGTCCTTCGGGACTGTCAGCAGTAAGAACACCGATACCGCCTGCACTGTCTGCAAAGTAAAGGAAAAATTTATCCTTGCCGTTGATTGTTTTCCATGCTGCATCAGGAGCCCATGCGTATGTAGCCCACTTAGCTGCACCATTTTCTGTTCTGCCGTTTCTGCCTGCTACCGGAATTGCACCGTGATCTGTCCAGTTTACAAGGTCTGCTGACGAGAAACAGTTAATAGTACCTGAATTGTATGTATTAACCTGAATTTCTCCGTTTGCATTGTATTCAACAGTATCATTTGTTGTAAATACATAAAGTCTGTCTTTATAAACCATAAATCCGGGGTCAGCACCGAAACGCTGTGTCCAGAGAACATTGTTTTCTCCGTCTTTTTTCCAGCTGTCATTTATTGAAACACCCTTGAAAGCAAGTTCCATAGCAGCAGTGTCAACTACTTTTTCAGCAACAGGGAATTTTTTTATCTGTCCGAGAAGGAACTGCTGAAGAAGTACAAGGTCATTTGATTCAACTTTACCGCTCTGGTCAACATCAGCAGCCTTGATTATCTTTGAATCGGTAATTTTTCCTGTAACGCAGTTTTTCGCATTAATCATATCAAATACGCTGATTCTGCC
>JAIDNR010000192.1 GCA_029063695.1 Ruminococcus sp. | reverse complement strand
TTGTAAATATTTTCTTAATCTTTTCAATCCTTTCAGACGAAAAAAACGTCTACAGTTATTATGTATAAAAGTATGGAAAGTATTAATGAGAATTTCACGGAGTTAATTTATGAAAAAAATAATCAGAATTATTATGATAATTTCAACGCTGATTTATCCCATATTCATGACCTGTTTTGCAGGTATCGGATTGATTTACAATAAATCATCGTATGGAGAAAAAATAGAAATAACTGGAATTTTTCTGATAATATCAGGAATTTTAATGGCATCGGGAGCTTTTCTCTGTCTTTTCCGAAAAAAATCAGTCAATATAATATCGCTTTTATGTTCTGTTATCGGACTTATCCTGTGTCTTTCAATGCTGTATCTGCTGTGCAGTCATGCGGACAGTGCAGGCTGGTGCGATAATTATACAATGAATCCCGTAAGCGATATGTACAGGAAAAGAATACTTCCAGTTATAATTCCGTCATTGATTTCGACAGGATTTTCAATTTCACATATTAAACAGAATCGGACTTCCGCAAAATAGAAGTCCGATTCTTTATATAAGGAGGTGGAGTATTAAAATAGAAGATGTCGTAAATTAGAACTGTTCACTCAAAATAATGGAACATCTGCTCTGGATAAGGTCAAGAGTTTCCTTTGCGGAGCGTTCACCGTTGAAATAGGCTTTGGATTCTTCGGAAACAATATTGAAAATATCCTGATTGTATGCCCAGCCAGTCGGCTTTGCAGAGAGAATATATGCTTCAAGTTCATCTCTTTCTTCTTTGGAAAGAGGAGAAATTTTAATGCTCTCACCGCCTATATAATAAGAGTCATCATATTCCTGTTTCTTACCGTTTTCATCAGTCCAGTAGGGTCTTTCCATAGTTTCATCAATTTTCTTTGTGAAAGCGGATTTAAGTGAAGGAATATCATATAAACGGTCGCTTGTCTGATAATCGTCGGTAAAGAACTGATTTATAAACTCCCATGCGGCATCTTTATTTTCGGAATTAGCCATAATTGCAAAATTTGTATTTGTTGATACGCTTGCACCGTTGCCGTCATTGCTCGGAACTCCGACAAGACACATATCCTCATTAAATTCTCCGTGCTTTATTCTTGCATATTCTCTCAAACTATAAATGGAACAATCATCAATAAGAGCCTTGTCATTGCGGATTGCAAGCTCACGCTCTTCATAATAAGCCTGCCACTCATCGTCAGTCATGCTGTCATAGTCGGGAGACTCACTGTCCTCAAGACCGTTGCAGAACTCAAGAAGTTTCAGGCACTCTTCTGAATCAAAACTGCACTTTGCATTTTCATAATCAATAAAGCCGCCTGTTATAGCAAACTGCTGGAATGTATCACTTCTATCCTGAGTATATTTAAAAAGTCTCATATCGTCCGGCATACTGTCAAAGGTTTCAATCATATCATCAAGAGTCCAGTTTTCCTTGTCGCAGAACTTTTTCTTTGCTGCAAAAGTAGTTACAGAGAATGACGGTGAAATAGATACAAGTTTTCCGTCGATTTCTCCTGCTGTAAGAATATTCGGGAGAATATCGTCTTTTGAAACAGTACCGTCCTTGCCCATAAGCTCATAGAGGTCAAGCAAAGCACCTTTCTTTCCGAGATTTGTAAACAGTGTGGTATTACCATTCATGCAGATAATATCAAATGATTTTCCTGCGGCAATATCCAGCTTAAGCTGATTTTCGGGAGAATTAATCTGAGTGCTTGAATTTTCGTCCCATTCATAGTACTTGTCGTAATTCTCCATCTTGATTCTGTACTTGTCATTTGCCTTGTTGAACTGGTTTACTTTTTCCGTGATATTTGAATCTTCATACTGCATAACCATAGTGATTACCTGAACATTCTCCATTTCAGATGCATCACGCTTTGTAAGACGATAGAAACCGCTTGTATTTGTCTGCCAGTTTCTCTCATACATCACAAATTCTCCGTTATCCAGAGGGAAAAGTGCATTGATATAATTGCCGTTAAGGTCTGAATCGAACCAGTTTATAACTTCATCAAGAGTGCCGTCAGCCTTTAAGCCATACAGCGATGATGAATTTGAAACATAGAAATCGTAATCACCAGAACCGGTATAAATACTATTGACATAATCAAAATCTTCACTGTCAATTTCGATAACATCATCTGAAACAGTCATCGTGGAAGAATCAATTTTCTTGATAATATTTCCGTTTTCACCCCATGTGCAGTAACAAAGGTTGCCGTCCTTGTCCATTGTGTTTGTATAAATACTGTAAATATCGTCATCATCGTTAAATTCGATTTTATCACCGATTACACCGTCAACGCCGACAGAAACAAGCATTTCTTCTCCATAGTCTTTGCTGCTGAGTCTCATAATTGCACCTGTGCCGCAGCCGTATAAACTGCCGAGATAGAAGCCGTCATCTTCATCTATGTATTTGTCAATTCCTGTTACTTCATTTTCAGATATTACAATGCCTTCGTTGTCGATATTAACCACCTTGTAAGTGCTTTCGGCAGCGTCATTGTAAGCCTCCCAGTCAAAATTCTCATTGTCAAATTCAGGGTCGTCCCAGTCGGGCTTTTCAAAATCTCCGTATGTTGTGATTGATACAAAGACAAAGATTGAACCGTCACTCTGTGGTATAGCACTGTAGTAAGTATCTGCATCTTCATCTGCATCAACTTTAAATTCAACAGGTGTGAAGTTGAGAAATTCACGGTCTGTGATATACATTACACTGCCTTCATCATTACTGCCTGTGATAAGAAGTTTCTCTCCTGCTGCATCATTCAGCGGACGTATAGCGTCAATATAGTTAAACGGAATATCGTTTTCTATCTCAATCGCCTTGAAAGCCTTCATAGCAAGTGCATCGGCTGTAACGGAGCTGTTCTCTCCGCTCTGACTGGTTTTATTGGCTGCACTGCTACTGTCTCCGCTGCTGATACTGTCCTTTTCTCCGCATGATGCAAGTGAAAGCATCATAGCAAATGCCATAAGTCCTGCAATTGTTCTTCTGGAATTTTTCATAATAAATTCTCCTTTTTTTTTCGCTGTTTTTCATTGTGATTATACATCACCCGTGTGATTTTGTCGCCTGTCCATTCAGTAAGTCTGCGTTTTGCCATACCTGCCGTTTTCCATAGAATAACAAGCAGATAAAGTGCTGTAAGAACAGGAATAATATACGTCAATCGTCTGTAAAAATAGACTGATGTCAACTTAAATTCAACAATACGTGAAGCATTTTCCCAGTAAGGATAAATCACCGAATTGCTGATTACTGCATAATCCGAAAGATTCCTGAAAGCTTTTGCCCTTACAGACGGTTTGAATCTTCTTGAATTATCTACTATAGCATAACTGTTCTCATATGATTTGAAGTACCCGTCAACCGCATTATATGCATAGTTCTCAACAGGGTCGGGCATGATGCATTCATAACAGGTTATTTTTTTCAGACCCGTATCAGCCGGCATAAAACCGCCGATGTCTCCCATTGAATCACTGCCCACTCCTGCTTTTGAAGATATGGAAGATGACGAACTGCTGAACAGATTAGCACCATCATATGAAATATACGCTACGGGAAGTTCTCCTGCCGTTTTCTTTTCGTATTTATTCTGCGGAATATCAATGACACCTGAGATATAGAACTTTGTGCCGTTGATGTATATATTCTTTCCCGAAACATTGTCCGAACCGTATAAAGCCCATGCAAGATTTCTGTCAATAACCGCACCGTCCTGCATTATATCGCTTTCCGAAAAGTAAGAACCATCAATTAAATCAAAATCACGGAAAAGAAAGAAGTCACCGCCTACCGCCACAAGTTCCGCATTGGAACGTCCGTTTGTCGTATCGCTTTTTACAGTCGCCTGCCCTGCCGATGTACTGTATGCTTCAGGAATAAGCTTCTGATTTTCTTCAGGAATTATTGATATGTTTTTCAGAGCCGACAGCATACTTGCCTTTGCACCGCCGATATTATCAACCGTAACACCTGCATCATCTGAGAAGAAACAGCTTATCTGCGAACAACTGCCGGTTGAATCCCATCTTTCAGCCGCATTATTGTAACTCTGCGACTTTGCAAGCGAACTTCCTGTTACTGTAAGAATAAGCGTTCCTGTAAGTGATACGGCATTTGCGGCGGCAATTACAGCGTACAGAATTTTTTTATTTTTCACTCAGCACACCGCCTTATTTTTCTTTCATACGTACCTGGTCTCCTGCTGAAACAGGTTTGCTTGATGCCGTAAGAACATAGTCGCCGTTATTTATACTGCCTGAAACAGCACAGGAAACTTCGTCGGAAGCCTGAATCTCTACAGGAACTTTCTGTGCATAGTATCTGTTGCCGAGCGGTGAACTCTTTGATATTACAGTGAGAACAAAACTTCCCTCACTGTCTTCATATATCGCACTTTTCGGTACAATTGCATCGTAATTTCCGTTTCCGCAAGGTATGGACAAATCGAGATATGTACCCGAATCAACATCGCCTGTAACAGAAAATACAAGTACACGATTTTTTGAGCCTGCTGTTGTATCGTTCTTTATATCAGTAAGAACAGCCTCAATATTTCCGCTCCAGTTGTTTACAATTTCAGCAGAAACGCCTTTCTTGATTTTCTGAGACTTCTGAGCATCTACAGTGATTTTGACAGTATATCCTTCTTCAGCAATGTCAATTGTAATAAGCTCCATATCAGGAATAGTTGTATCCCCTGCTTTTATATTGACTGAACTTACAACACCGCTGTGTTCGGATTTGATTTCAGTTGTTTCAGTCTCTTTCTTCAGCTTTTCAACCTGCTTTTTAGCTTTTTCAATTTCCTTTTTCTTGGCTTCAATGTCAAGATTATCAATTTTCTCCTGATTGTCGTTATCTTTTATAGTTTTATTGAGCGTTGTAATTAAATCCTCAAGAACACGCTGTTTTGCTGTCACTTCTTCCGAAAGCTGTTCAATCGTCATTGCTTCGCCTGCATTGTTCATTTCATAATCACTGACAAGAGCTGTATACCAGTCAACATTTGATTCCGCATCTGCAAGCTGGAAGGCGTATTCACTTCTGAGATTATATTTCAATGTATTGTAATTTTCCTCAGCCGTATTCATTTCAGCCTGTTTTGATTCCATATCAACTTTTGCATTGTCAATTTCTTCCTGTGAAACAACAGAATCAACAGGTTTTGTACCGCTTTCCGTATCACGTGACATCATATCGTCAACTCCATGTGAGCTTCCGTTGGGACTGTTGTTTCCGCCTCCTATAAGTGCCATATAATAGTTGTAGGCATTCTGATATGCCAACTGTGCATCGCTGAGAGCATTCTTGCAGGATATAAGTTCGCCTGTATATTCAGCAGGTGCGGAGATATATTCGTCCATATCAATTGCGGAAATTACGGCTGTAAGCTTTGTCTGTAATTTTGTATAATAATTGAGCTGAGATTTATTGTAATTATAATTTTCCTTAGCCGCCTGCACATTTCCCTGATTTGCAATTGCGGAATCTCTTTTCTTTATTGCATCTGACAAATCATCACGTGCATTTTTTATAGCCTGATTTTCGGCAGTATAGTCAGCAGGCGGGGTTAACAGGGACTTCTGATATTCAAGCTCCAGAAGCGTAAGAGCATCTTCTGCGGCAGTAAGTTCCTCGCTTTCTCCTGTACCTACAGTAAAAAGAACATCGCCTTTTTCTACTTCTTTTCCTGCCTTTACCTTTACAGTATCAACAACTTTATTTCCCTCAACAGTCACGCCATAGCTTTGATTCGATTCAACCATACCGCTTCCCCTGAGTCGTTCTGTAAGTTTGCCCGATGACGTTCTTTCAGTTGATATTTCGGCAAGTGACTTGTTCATAATTGTATTTGAAAAAAATGTGAGAACAAGAAGAACCGCTAAAAATATAATCAATACGGTTTTTATGACTTCACGCTTTTTATTTGGAGTATATCTGTCCTTATCGTCCTTAATCTCTTTAATCATATCGTTTATTTCACTCATTTTTTCTATCTCCTTATCCTTTAAGTCCGCCTGATGCCGTTATTCCCTCAACGAGATAATCTTCGCCGTAAAGGAACATCAGTATTGTGGGTACCATGTAAACCACGCCTACAGCAAATGCAAGACCTATATCTCCTGTGTTAATCTGTGAAAGAAATACAGACAAAGGGTGCAGGTCACTGTCTTTCATAAGTACAAGCGGCTGTTCAACCATATTCCAGTAATCAATGAATACAAGCATTATAACTGATATTATTGCACCTTTACAAAGCGGCATATGAATCCTTGTCATAATCTGAAATTCAGTTGCACCGTCAAGCTTCGCCGCTTCAATATACGATTTCGGCACTCGCTTCATTACTTTTGTAAGAAGAAATACGCTGAACGGTGAAAATATTCCGGGCAGAATTATCGCAAGACGCTGTTTTAGTGCAGTATTTCCTGTTTCTTCCAGAAATCCAAGTTTATCTGCAACAAGAAAATTCGGTACAAGCGTTACCTGATACGGCATTATCATAAGAATTATATAAGCAAAAAATATTATGCTCTTGAATTTATTAGGGTATCTCGAAAATCCGTATGAGGTTAAAATTGCAACAGCTATCTGAAAAAATGTTATCGGAACTGTAAGTATAACGGAATTCCAGAATTTCAGTAGATAATCGGGACTCTTAAATAATACACTTTTATACTGTTCAAAAGTGACTTTATCAGGAATGAATTTCAGATTGACATTATCTGAAATGAACGTCTTTTCGTCCGATGTCATATTGCTGAGCATTGAGCCGTAGTTTGCGGAAATTTCCGTTGATGTCATAAAAGAATTGGCTATGGTCAACACTGTAGGCATAAGAAAAAGAATTGCAGCAGCACAGGCGAAAACCGTTATAATTATATTGAATACTTTTTCTTTCTGCTTTTTTGTCATCATTCCACGTCCTTTCCGAAGAAATTCTCAGCAATGAGCAATACGGCAATAACAACAATCATGACAAGCGAGAATATAATTGCCGCCGCCGAAAGTTTCTGATAGTCAATACTGTTGAATGTATTATTCATGAAATGCTGGAGCATATATACTTTATCAGTCGGGTGGTCGCCCGTGAGAAGATATACTTCACGGAAAATTTTGAATGAGTTTATAAGAGAAAGAATCAGCACAAACAGAATCGTCGGAGACAAATATCTCAATTTTATATGTACGAACTGATAAAATTTACTTGCTCCCTCAAGTTCGGCGACTTCCATTATATCTTTGGGTATTCCCGCAAGTGCTGACATGAACAGTATCATATTATATCCTAAATTTTTCCACAGGAACATTACTATTATAATGACCTGTCCGTATGCCGATTTTATCCAGTCGATTCCGTTTCCGCCGAATGCTTCTATAATCTGATTTATAGTACCATGATTATGGAAAAGTACCTGCCATACAAGCACAACAGATGCAGTAGGAACCATAAGCGGACTCAGAAAGAATGTTCTGAAAATACTTTTGCCGGGAATGTTTCTTTCCAGTAAAACCGCAAGCCACAGTGAAAGAATTATAGCAAGCGGTACTGCTATAAGCGAGAAAGCCGCCGTATTTGTCGCCGCCAGCTTGAATGCTTCATTATTGAAAAGCTTTTTGTAGTTTTCAAGTCCGACAAATTCCGCCGTTGTCGGATTATTTATAAGCGAATAGTATATAACAATTCCGAACGGCACAAGAAAAAATATAAGAACTCCGATAAGGCTTGGAAGTACGCATATACTACTGAAAATCTTCTCTCCTTGCCTGCCGCAGTCATTTTTTCTTTTCATTGAATCACTTCCTTATTTTTGTTTCTATATATAAGTGTTTTTTAAAGGCAAAAAAGACGAACTTTTCAGAAAAATTTATTTTTTAACTAAAACAGTCTACTTTTTCTCCTTGAAATATGATATAATATTATGACATCAATGTCAATAGTTTTTGCAGAAATTTTGCAATTTCAAGCCAAAAAATGTAGTTTTCAAATCATTGTTTCAGCAAATATCAAGTAATTAATCTGCAATTTTACAAAAAACTTTTAATTATCATTTTTGTTATCCTGAGTTAACAAAAATGCTTTCAGAACTGTACTAATC
>JAIDNR010000191.1 GCA_029063695.1 Ruminococcus sp. | reverse complement strand
ATTGTAGACTCTGCAACAGATGGTGAAAATACAGCAGAAGCTGTTGAAATCATAGATGCAGGGACAGCAGCGGCAGCAAGAACAGCACTCATAACAGCAGCCTGCATACGTTTTGTTATGTTTTTCATAAAATAATCATTCCTTCCTTAAAAAATAGATATAATTTTTATACATCATTTCTGTATTTTATATTATATCACAAAAACATTTCTAAATCATGAACACAAAATTAATATTTCCAAAAAAATGCACAAAGTTTCAACTGTTTGTTTGACAATTATAATAAAAACCACTGAATCAAAGAAACAGTGGTTTTGTTTTTCAGTCTGTAAGTTGAGATGATACCGCAGAAGATGTAATAGGTTCAGTCTTTGTACGCTGAATAGATGCCTTTGAATTGGTAATCACCCATACATCATCGTATGTCGGGCATGAAAATGTGACATTTGCATTGAAATGTTCGGCTGTAACGCTTATGTTGAGCAGATTTACATCAGCAATAATATCTTCCGCAGTTATTGCATTTATTGATTCTTCCGAACCCACAACAGTAATATTCATTCTTTGAGTGAGAACCTTATAATCATAGCTGCTGTCGGGAACATTACTTATAGAAACCCTGCTTTGTTCAATGGTTAAATCTTTCTGTGCGAGTTCGTCACTGTCAAGTGTTACAGAAACTGTTTCAAGTTCCGAAACATTTATATATTCACTGTTTTCGAGACTTGTGTTGATTGAGAATGTTTTTGAAAATCCAGGTCTGAGTTCACTGAGATATATAGTTCCTATATCAAGTTTATCGGGTATAACTGTCTGACTGTTATTGCAGGCGAGTATTATTGAATCTGCTGAGAAATTGAATTTTATCTTGCTCTGGTCAAAGTTATCAGGTGCATTTATTTTGACGGAAAGAGCCACTTCCTTTTGTGTGCGGACAGGAATAGTTATGTTGAAATTTTTATTATTGAATGTCAATGCAGATTGGTCAATAAGCACATTATCTTCGGTATAAAGCTGTATTTCGTCATTTGCAAGAACGTATGATGAATCAAGGCTGGCTTCTTTTTTTGATACGGCATAGCATTTTGATATTTTGTCAAGCTGTGCGGAAGGACCTGTTATGCGGACAACAGATGGTTCACATGAAAGTTCGTCAAGATTTATTTCTTTGTCATTCACAACCGAAATATTCGGAATCTGTGGGGTTATGGCAAATTCTCTTGTATCCATTTTATCGAATACAATGGTTGCAGAGGGCGGATTTACCGATTTTACCTCATATTTTATTCCGCTGCTGCTTTTTATCTTGATAGAGAGTTTTTTAGTACCTGTATTTGATACATTTTCAGCATCAATATACGCCTCAAGATTTTCATTATTAAGATTTCCGACCTGTGTACGGCTTCCGAGAAGTTCAACAGTAACATCTTTTACGTCGCATGAAATAACACTAAGACCGTTAAGTCCTGCGGAAGTTCCAGAAATATCAAGTGATACGGGAATATGTTCAATAGTTTTAGGAACAGCCGGATATTGTGTCATAGCGATGTAAAACCATGCAATCACAGCAATTAAAAACGAAAGAATTGCAAGTGAAAAATTGTTCAGGATAAATTTTGACTTTATTCTGTCTGTTATTTTCATTTCTTTTTCCTCCTTCCGAAAACAGAGGAAAGTACATTTCCGGAATTTTCATCATCTGAGGGATTTTCATAAAAAATCTCCTTTTCAAGAACTAATTTGAGTTTTTCACGGGTATAGTCTCTTGTGAGAACGCCGTGAAGAGCAACGGAAATCTGTCCTGTTTCCTCAGAAACGACAATAACAAGAGCATCGGAGTTTTCGCTCATACCGATAGCAGCACGGTGACGTGAACCGAGACTTTTGTCAATAAGTCTGTCATTCTGTGCTTTCGGCAGAAAACAAGCCGCTGCATGAATCATTCCGTTACGCATTATAACAGCTCCGTCATGAAGCGGAGTTTTTGGATAGAAGATATTGCCGAAAATCTGCTGACTCGGCAGAGCGTTCATTATAGTACCGGATTCAATCTGTTCACCGAGTTTTGTCTGGCGTTCAATTACAATCAATGCACCTGTACAGCTTGCAGAAAGTTCAACACAGGAATCACAGATTATTTCAATTGTTTCGCTCCACCTTTGTTTTAAGTCATTTGACGGTGTGCCTATGCCTATAATCTTTATACCAAGTTTATTCTGACCAAATTGTTCCAATGCTCGTCTTAGTTCAGGCTGAAACAGAATCAGCATTGCAAGCAGACCTATGTCAAGTGCCTGTTGCAGAAGGTATTCCATAACAGTCAATTCAAGAAAACTGCTGACAGCATAAGCCACAATAAGAAGCACAATACCTTTCATGAGCTGACCTGCCCTTGTTTCACGTATAAGTTTCAGCAGAAGATATACAAGATATGTAAGTACAGCAAGGTCGACAATATCTTTCAGCTCTATTGTACTCATAAGGCTGAAAAAAGCATATTTTATTTCTTGGAATGAGGGCATTTTCTCACGTCCCTTTCAGATAGTCGGAAATCATGAGGCGGATAAGCTGCCGCCTCAGATTCATCTATTATATATTGTATCACAAATTGAAAGAATTTCAATAGTTTTTTTTATATTTTTTCGAAATTATCACAATTTATTTTTTGTCAATCCTGCTTATTGCATTGGCAAGGAGTACGGAATCGGCTTCACGGCTGAAAACAGACGGTGAAAATCTGACAGTGCCTGTATCAGTTCCGAGAAGTGAATGTGCAAGAGCAGAGCAGTGAAATCCCGCACGGAGACAATATCCCTGATTTGCAAGAATCTGTGCCGCTGTTTCTGATTTCATTCCGTTTATATTGAATGATACAATCGGAACATATTCTGCGGATGGGCTTCTGTATACAGTAACATTTTTATTTTTTCTGAGTTCTGAAATAAATCTACGACATATATTATCCTCATGTCTGAAAATTCTGTCAACACCGATATTTTTTACAAATTCTATTCCTGCTTTTACTGACATTATGCCGATAACTCCGACAGTACCGCTTTCGAGGCTTTCAGGAAGAAAATCAGGCTGTACAAGACTTTGTGAACTACTTCCCGTTCCGCCCTGAATTATGGGATTTATCTTATATTTTCCGTCGGAAATCAGCAGACCTGTGCCTGTGATTCCGTAAAGTCCTTTGTGACCTGCTGTACAGAGAATATTTATTCCGTCGCTCATTTTTACATTAATGATTCCGCAGGCCTGTGCACCGTCGGCAATAAAGCATATATTATTCCTGCGGCATAGTTCTGCAATTTCATGATAAGGCAGAATCTGCCCCGTAACATTACTTGCAATAGTACATACTATTGCTTTGGTATCATTTCTTATAAGCCGCCTGAAACTGTCAATCGTTTTTTCGTCCTCAGGATAAATGGGAGCTACAGAAAGCGTAATTTTTTTGTCGTGTGCAAGCTTTACAGCAGGACGTGCGGAAGAATTATGCTCCATTCCGCTTATAATCAGATGACCGCCGTTACTCATTATGCCTTGTATAGCCATATTGAGTGCATGGGTGCAGTTGAGTGTAAAAACGACGTTTTCAGGTTCTGCACCGAAAAAATCCGCTACTGTTTCCCTTGCGGAATAAACTGCTTTTGACGTTTCGGAAGCTATATAATGACCTCCTCTGCCCGAACTGCCGTATTTTTCCACGGCAGATGCAACTGCTTTTCTTACATAGGTGGGTTTAGGAAAAGTTGTGGCAGAATTGTCAAAATTTATAATCATCAATGCACCTCCGGCTCTTTCAGCTTATACGGTACACCGTTTTTGCTCAGAACTGCAAGTGAGGTTTTGTTATAAACGTGCAGATTATATCCGCAGCCCTCCTCACGTCTTTTTATTTCACATCGAATCCCTCTTGCTTTCAGAAGCTTTTCGGCCTTTAAAGCATAGGTGTATGAGGGCATTTCGGCGATAAATTCGTTCATATAAATATCCCTCCTCTTTATTTTAGGGATTGTATTTTCTGCACTATGGCATATACTATAATATGCTGATTGTCTGTTACTTGCTATTGATAAAATCAGAACAAAAGTTTTGTGTTTCCGCCTTGACTTTACTTTTAAAATGTTATATAATATTAATGTATACTCATTTCTGAAATGGTTATAATAATAAAAATTATTTCAGGAGTGTGTATTGTGGACAACAAAGAAAAAAATAAAATAAAAGAAGAAGAAATAAACGTCGCCGAGAGTGAAGCACAGGTTGATGTGCAGAATACAAAACATCTGATTCATTGCCTTACTATTATCGGTCAGATTGAGGGGCATTATGTACTCGGTGAGCAGAATAAGACAACAAAGTATGAGCATATTATTCCTGCACTTGTCGCTGTGGAACAGGACAGAAGCGTTGAGGGACTTATTATTATACTCAACACAGTCGGCGGAGATGTTGAGGCAGGACTTGCCATAGCTGAACTTATTGCAGGCATGAAAACTCCTACTGTTTCGCTTGTTGTCGGCGGAGGGCATTCTATAGGCGTACCTCTGGCGGTAAGTGCAAAGATGTCATTTATAGTTCCGTCTGCATCAATGACCATTCACCCTGTCCGCATGAACGGAACTGTATTGGGTGTTCCTCAGACTTTATCATACTTTGATAAAATGCAGGATAGAATAGTCAGCTTTGTTACAGACAACAGCAATGTAAAGGAAAATGAGTTCCGTACTCTCATGATGAATACAGATGAGCTTGTCCTTGATGTCGGTTCTGTGGTTGAAGGCAAGAAAGCAGTTGAAATAGGACTTATTGACAGGCTCGGAAGTCTCGGCGATGCTATGGATTGCCTTTATGAAATGATTGAAAATACAGAAAAAAGATATAAATAACATGGAGGTATCAAATGGCAGGAAAAAAGAAAGCTCCGCTCGGTTCGGAATTTAATGAGGAGGGCTTTACCCGAAAGGGTAAGCCCGTTAAAAAATCAAGGAACGATGATGCCGATACCGAAAACGATGAGGATATATTTGATGATGGTGATTACATAAGTGAAATGAGCCGTGTTATATCCGTAACAATGTTTGCTTCGGGTATTCTCACAGCACTTATAACACTGATTCCCGGTTCGGCAGGCTGGAGCTATATGCATGATGCCATGTGGGGCGTATGCGGCTGGGCGGTATTTTTTATTCCTGCTCTGCTTATATACATTTCTGTTCTTATAGGTCTTGAGAAAAGCCCCGAAGAAATAATAAGCAAGTCTTTATGGGGAATCGGCTGGCTTGTTCTTGCAAGTTCCGCACTACAGATATTTACAGTCGGAACTATTCCAGGCAAAGATTTACTCAGCTATATTACAAGTCTCTATTCTGACGGTTCAAGTCTTAAAGGCGGAGGAGTGGTTTCTCTTCCTCTGGCAGGACTGCTTTTTGTCATTTTCGGAAAAATGGGTGCAAAAATTGTAGTTGTTCTTCTTGCATTTGTTCTGTTTCTAATTCTTACAGGAAAAGGACTTACAGACTGCTTTGATGTAATTTCAGCTCCGTTCAGATATGCACTTAACTTTTTCAGTGGTGACGATGAATATGAAAATGACGAATATTATGACAATGACGAAGAAGATTATGATGATAATGATGAAAAGGATATTCCGCTTGAAAATGATACTGAAACAGCCGAAAGCGTTCAGGAAATTATACTTCCCGAAATTCATGGAATAGAAGAAAAGCGTCATTTTACCAGAGAGGAAGAAGAATTCAGTATGTTTTTTGATATTCCGCTTCCTGACGAAAAGCATATAAAGTCCGAACCTGTAGTTGAAACAAAAAATAATCCGCATGATGATGCTATTGATATAAAGACAGAAGATAATCCCCAAAAAAGCAGAAATAAGGATAACAATGAACTTGAAATACTTATCAGCAATGCAGTAAAGAAAAAGGAAAATAAGAAACAGGAGTCTCTGCCTGATGAATTTGATTTTACTGCAAATCATACAAAAATTTATTCCGTAGAAGATGAATTTATTGAAAAGCCTTTGTATGTTCTGCCGGATATTTCACTTCTTACGCAGTCCGATAATAATTTGAACAGTGAAGAAGCAAAGTCAGAAATGCTCGAAAAGGCTGATACTATAGTCAAAACATTTGACAGTTTTTCCGTCAAAGTAGAAATCGTTGATATTTTCAGAGGTCCTTCGATTACACGATATGAAGTAAAGCCGGGTTCGGGAATAAAAGTATCGAAAATCAGAGGACTTGAGGACGATATAGCATTAAGTCTTGCGGCACAAGGTGTGCGTATTGAAGCACCTGTACCGGGAAAAGCGGCTGTCGGAATTGAAGTCCCCAACATAAACAAGGATACTGTTACGCTCAGGGAAATTCTTGAATCTCCGCAGTTCAGAAATTCCAAAAGCAAGCTTGCGTTTGCCGTGGGAAAGGATATTGCAGGAAATGCGATTGTCGGTGATATTACAAAAATGCCGCACGTTATTATTGCAGGTACTACAGGTTCGGGTAAATCGGTCTGTACACGTTCAATAATTATGAGTATTCTTTATAATGCAACACCAGATGAAGTAAAAATTATACTTATTGACCCGAAAGTTGTTGAATTCAAAGTATTTGAGGGTATACCACATCTGCTTATTCCTATAGTCACAGAGGCAAAAAAGGCAGCAGGGGCATTGAACTGGGCTGTTAATGAAATGATGAGGAGATACAATACATTTGCTGACATAGGAGCAAATGATTTGAAGTCATATAATGAAATTGCCGAAGATGAAGAACTGGAGCGTATGCCGCAGATTGTCATATTCATTGACGAATTGGCTGATATGATGCTTGTTGCGGGAAAGGAAGTTGAGGATTCAATCTGTCGCCTTGCACAGATGGGACGTGCCGCAGGTATGCATCTTGTTGTTGCAACCCAGAGACCGACAACGGACGTTATCACAGGTCTTATCAAAGCGAACATTCCGAGCCGTATCGCACTTTCTGTAATGTCACAGGTGGATTCACGTACTATTATTGATATGGCAGGAGCTGATAAACTGCTGGGCAACGGTGATATGCTGTATATGCCTATCGGAATGAGCAAGCCCGTAAGAGTGCAGGGCTGTTTTGCATCGGCAAAGGATATTAATACAACTCTTGAATTTATCCGTTCACAGGCACAGAGCAGTTATAATCCACAGATTATTGAGGCTGTGGAAAACTATGTTCCGCAGACAAAAGGCGATAAAGGCGGTGCGGTTTCGGCAAGCGGATTTGAAACAGGAAGTGATGAGGACTTTATTATCAGAGGTGCGGAAGTTGCAGTAAATGCAGGACAGCTTTCCACTACAATGTTACAGAAAAAGCTTAAATTAGGCTATGCAAGGGCGTCGAGAATCATGGACGAACTTGAGGAGCGTGGTATAATCGGTGCAAGCGAGGGTGCGAAGCCGAGAAAAGTACTCATGTCAAAAATGCAGTTTGATGAATGGAAAATGAGACAACTGGAGGATAAATAAAATGCCTGAATTAATTGATAAACTTATAAAAGACGGTCATACTGAAACAGCAGAGGAACTGAAAAAGTATTATCATAATGCTGTTTATCTCACATCAAAAGAATATCCAGACAGCATACCCGTTGGAGCGAGTAAATGCGGCGGATTTCCTGATTTACCGCCTGAAATCGATTATCCCACAATGTCGGAGTATACATTAACGTGGCTCAATTGGAATAAAGGGAAAGTTGAACACTATGAAAAATCGGCAATGCAGTTAATGGCACAGATAAATCTGTATGAACTTGCCGAAAGTGGTGCAGATTTGGAAAATCTCCTGCCGAAAACAGGTATGATTTATATATTCTGGAGTGGTGAAACCATGAAACTTGAAAATAATAAAGGTTTTGAATTTATTATAAAAGAATCTGATAAGACAGCTACTCATAAAATAATTTACTGGGACGGCGATATGTCAACATTAAAAAGAACTGGACCTCCATGCAGATATTACAGTAAATATTTTGATGAATATGATAAATGTTTTTCAGAAAGGGCTGTTGAATTTGATTCCTGTGAAGAATATAAAAATAATAAAAATCATTATTTCAATAATAAGCTTTTCGGCTTTCCTCAGGGTTTTGCCAATCAGTCTCAACTTGATAAAACAGAAATAAATCTGTTTCAGTTTGACTGTTATGATATTTTTGAAGGTGCTATGTGGGAAGTTTACTGGATTATGAAAAAATCTGACCTGAAAAA
>JAIDNR010000190.1 GCA_029063695.1 Ruminococcus sp. | reverse complement strand
ATCATAGAATGAATTGAAAATGTAAAAAGAAAGATACTGTACGGAGAAATAATAAAACTACGGCCTGTCCGTTTTACATGACAGGCAATGCCGTTAAAATTAATTTTATTATAAAATACACACACTTAACATAATAACGGCAATAACGACTGATGTAACCAGTTTTATTACAAAATAAACTGATTGCAGACAATGTTCATGAACACTTCCCTCAGCAATGAGATTTAGAACAGCACCACCGTCAAGCATACTGTATGGCAGAAGATTAAACAAACCCTCAGCAAGATTGAAAACAGGCAGAAGTCCTCTTATTTTGCAGACAGTAAGAACAGCATACAGTATCAGATTCACAACAGGACCGCTTAAAAGAACGAATATTCCATTCCTGACTGAACTGTATGGAGAGGCTGACATTTTTATTCCCGAACTGCTCAGTTCTATCGATTTCAGTTCACCGCCAGTAAGTTTCAGTGCTGTTATATGTCCGATTTCATGTGAAATACAGGCAATATAGAATGCTGAAATAAGTTCTGTATCACGGAACATGAACAGCAATGCATTGAACACAAGAAACGAAAATTTAACTTTTATTTTCATATATTCTTTATGTAATCGGATATAATATCAATTGGATTCGGAATAACTTCATTGCCATTTGATGAAAGTTCTCTCAGACGTAAGAAAAGAGCTTCCGCCATATCGGGCTTGAATATATTGAGAATTATAAATCCTACTGCAATAATCATACACAAAACCGTCTGCATTGCTGTCGAATCGTCTGCCCTGCCCTCTTTTTTCCGCATGATATTATCAATTTCAAGAAGTTCAGTATTATCCTCTTCGGGAATTACAGTTATTTCTTCCTCATTCTCTGTATTCTCCTGATTCAAAACAGCTTCTTCCATTGTAAGTCATCTCCTTTCTGAAATAAAAATATGCTGATTTTTTTGAGATAAGAACTAAAATATCTGTTATTTCTAACATATTGACATAAAACACCAAACATGATAAAATATAATGTATGGACTTATTAAGACATCAAAGATTGAACACAGGAGGAATAGAATTGAAGATTTTTAGAAAATCATTATTAATTTCAACCGCTTTTTTCCTTTCCACCGCACTTTTTAGCTGTTCTGAGGATACGCATATCGAATCATCATCACCCGAAGATGTAAAAATCTCTCCTCAAAGTATCACGTTTGAATGGCAGAATGTTTACATGGACAAACTTGCTGAATTTAAAAATTCCGCTGATTTTTCGGCTGATATAAAAACAGGCTCGCGCTTTGACCTGTTTGATATCACAGGCGATAAAACTCCTGAACTCATAATATCACCCAACAACAACGGTCAGACTCCGTGCAGAATCTATTCATGCAATAACGGTGAACTTGTTGAACTCGGTGAAACAGGCAACAGAGGTACTTTCCTTTATCTTCCCGATATGCAGTTAATCAAGGACGAATATAGAGGCAATGGATTTATTATAGGAAAATATATTTCATATCAGAACGGAGCATTCAATACTGTTCTGTCATACAGCGATAATTCCATGTCAGCATCTTCGGGAGCTGCAATATCATATGAAATAAACGGTGAGGAAGTATTTCTCCCTGATTATGACAGTGCACTTGAACCATACAACACTCAGGCAACCATAAATGCAGGAAGAAAATATACATTCGGCGAAAATGCACTGAATTATGCTGTAAAATGCTCAGAAAGCTGGGGTGCGGTTCTAAGTCCGAAACAAAAGGAGCTTTTCAGAGCAAAACTTACAGAATTTCTCAATCCGCTTGATGCTGTCTATGCTTTTGAACTATGTGACCTAAACAGCGATGAAATTCCTGAACTTATAATTTCTAACGGAAACTCACCTGAAAATTACTGCGAGATATACTACTTTGCAGAAGATGAACTTGCGCACATTGACGGTACTTTCGGTGCAGAAGGACAGTTCACATTCGATACTGAGCAATTTGTACTTTCATCTGGTTCTACACGCTGGAGTATAAACAACAGTAATTTTTCTGCCAATGAATACAAGCACTCCGAAAGCCTTGCTGAGATAGGAAGAAAATATCTCTTAAATGACTCAAACATCACCCTTGCACTCAACTGATTGAATATGGCTAAATCAAAATTTATTTATATCTGCCGCAACTGCGGGCATGAAAGCAGTAAATGGAGCGGAAAATGTCCGTCATGCGATTCGTGGAACAGCTTTGAAGAAGAAAACGCACAGAATGTACCTGCTCCGTCGGCATTTGCGAAAACGGCATACACGGGCGGAACTGACCTTTCGGAAAATATACTTGAACTTGAAAATATAGGTACTGAAAATGATGTACGCTATGATACGGGAATCGGTGAACTCAACAGAGTTCTCGGCGGCGGACTTGTCAAAGGTTCACTTGTACTTCTCGGCGGTGAACCCGGAATAGGCAAAAGTACGATTCTTTTGCAGATATGCCAGTATCTCGGCGAAAATCACTCTATTCTCTATGTATCGGGTGAAGAATCCGCAAAACAGATTAAACTCCGTGCCGAAAGACTTGGAGTCGATACCGAAAATCTCTATATACTTACTGCAACAGACGCTGAAGCCGTTGCGGAAACAATATCATCAAGTTCACCTGATATTGCAATTATCGACTCAATTCAGACTATGAGTATAAACAGAATTTCATCAAGTCCAGGAAGTCTCACGCAGGTAAGAGAATGCTCGAATCTTTTCATGCATACAGCAAAAGGACAGGAAATTCCCATAATTATAGTAGGTCACGTCAATAAGGACGGTGCAATTGCAGGTCCTAAAGTTATGGAGCATATCGTTGACGCCGTGCTGTACTTTGAGGGCGAACGTCATCAGAGCTACAGACTTCTCAGGGCAGTCAAGAACCGTTTCGGTTCTACCAATGAAATAGGTGTATTTGAAATGCTGGATAAAGGACTTGCAGAAGTCGAAAATCCGTCGCAGATGCTTCTGTCAGGTCGTCCGCATGATGTTTCAGGTACCTGCGTTGCCTGCGTTATGGAAGGTTCACGCCCGATTCTTGCCGAAGTTCAGGCACTTGCAACAAAAACAAGCTATGCCGCACCCCGCCGAATGTCAACGGGAGTTGATTTCAACAGGCTGAATATAATAGTAGCCGTTCTTGAAAAAAGACTCGGCGTATTTATGGGAAGTCTTGATATATACCTTAATATAGTCGGCGGATTCAGACTTGATGAACCTGCCGCTGATTTGCCTGTTGCTATGGCTCTTTACTCTGGAATCATGGATAAGCCGATTGACGAAATGCTTATTTCATTCGGTGAAATAGGTCTCGGCGGAGAAATCCGCTCAGTCTCACAGGCTTCACTGCGTATAAGAGAAGCAGAACGTATGGGATTCAAAAAAGTTGTCATACCAAGACAGTGTGCGGAAAAAATCAATCCAAAAGACTATGATATAGAAATTATACCGGCATCAACGCTGAAACAGGCATTTTCAGTAATACAATAAAAGGAGAAGTAAAAATGAAAAAGCTTTTAACAATTTTTTCTGTCTGTGCAGTTCTTTCCTGCACATTAGCCTCATGTTCAAACGGTAAAAATTTATCTGTTGAAGATGAACCGTATATGATTACTATAAATACCGAAAAACTTGACGAATCAATTATACAGCCCGTTTATGATTACTTTAACGGATTCAATGATGACAAACCTGAGCTTGTTATATCTTCATTCACCCCCGAAACATATATTAATCAGATGAAAGAGAATGGAACTTATGAGGACGAAATTTCCACAATGGAGAATAATATAAGTGCAACACATACAATGTGGGAAGAAAAGCACGGTGCAAATCCTAAAATTTCGTTCAAAAATGAAATTAATAATTATACGCTTACAAAAGAATATCTTGACCTTGCCAAAAAATACTTTGAACTTACTTACTATGACCTTAATTCTGAAATTGAAGTTGAAGAAGGATACGAACTTTCATTCAATTATACTGTCACAGGCGAAAACGGTTCTGAAGACGGCAAGGAGACAACCTGCATTGTAAAAGTCAAGGACGATGGCTGGAAACTTGTTTTCTGTAGCTCCGAAATGCTCTTATCGTATGTTAATGTATCCAATAAAAATACAGATGAGACTTCCGAAAATTCCGAAACTGAATCTGAATAATAAAAATGACTGCTCCGTTTTCGGAGCAGTTTTTTATACAGAACGCAAATGATAAATTAAATTCTACATGGTATTTAAAAAGCACAATATATCAGTTACTTAGTATTATATATCATTGAAAAATCCTGAAAGTTGAGATATAATATACACAGCGGCTGACACATAGGTCAGCAAAGACAAAGTGCAAACGGTTCGGATTCATCTGCACTTGACATATCATTATATTTAAAATTTTTTCGGAGGGAAAGAAAATGAGAAATTCAATGATGAAAAAGAGAATCATGGCAGTAGCTGCATCAGCTCTCATGAGCGTATCTGCAATAGCAGGTACAGCCGGAATGACAGCTCCCATGATGACAAACAATCTTGTAAATACTTTTGCTGCTGAGGCAAATGTAAAGATTAATGCAACAACAGGCTATGCAGAAGGTATGTATGCTACATGGGGTGCGGTTTCTGGTGCTTCAGGCTATAACGTTTATGTTGACGGAAATCAGATTGATTCAATGCTTATCAGACAGTACAGTGGTTACATGAGAGCCGATTCAATCGGTCTTAAAGCAGGAAATCATACAATGAAAATCGTACCGATTATAAATGGCAAAGAAGATACCTCAAAGGCTGCTGAGGGTACAGCAAGTGTTTATGCTCATGACAGAAGTGGTTACGCATTTGAGGACGGTCATGTACCCGGTGCTTATAAAGCTGATGGTACACTCAAGGATAATGCAATTGTTGTTTATGTAACAAACGACAATAAGGATACTGTTACGGCTGATATTGATTCAACAGGCAAGGGTGCATCAACCCTTACAGGTGTTCAGAACATTATCACAGGTTACAAAAAAGGCAAAGAAACACGTCCGATTTCCATTAGATTTATAGGAAATATTGAAGACCCTGCCGATATGCCAAAAGGTGACCTTTATATTGATGGTGTTACATCGGCAGGTATGACAATCGAAGGTATCGGAAATGACGCTACTGCAAATGGTTTCGGTATTGTTATCAAAGGCAGTAACGATGTTGAAGTACGTAATCTCGGATTTATGAACTGCAACAGTTCTGAGGGTGATGATGTTGGTCTCCAGCAGGACGATTCATATTGCTGGGTTCACAACTGTGACTTCTTCTACGGTGATGCAGGTTCAGACGCTGACCAAGTTAAAGGCGACGGTGCTTTGGATACAAAGAAATCACATCATATAACACATTCCTATAATCACTTCTTTGATAACGGAAAATGTAATCTTCAGGGTGCAAATGCAAGTGATACATCAAACTATATTACATATCACCACAACTGGTATGACCATTCAGACTCACGTCACCCGAGAGTAAGAGTTGCAACAGTTCATGTATACAACAATTACTATGACGGCAATGCAAAGTATGGTGTAGGTTCAACAACTGATTCAGATGTATTTGTTGAAAACTGCTATTTCAGAAACTGCAAAGAGCCTATGCTTATTTCAAAGCAGGGTTCAGAGGGCGGACTTGTACTTTCAGGTGAAACAGGTGGTATGATAAAGGCATATGGAAATATCATAGAGGGTGCTGAAAAATTCGTTCCTTACAGTGAAAACAATACTGACTTTGATGCTTATGTTGCCTCATCAAGAGATGAAAAAGTTCCTTCTTCTGTTAAGGCAAAAGATGGTGGAGCAACATATAACAACTTTGATACAGAAAGCGGTTTTTACAGCTATTCTGTTGATAATGCAGAGGACGTTCCGACAATTGTTACTTCAAAGGCTGGTCGTGTTGACGGCGGTGACTTCAAGTGGCAGTTCGATAATTCTGTTGATGATGCAAGCTATGCTGTAAATCAGGCTCTCAAAGATGCTCTCGTTACTTATGATGATTCAATCGTAGCTATCGGCAGTGGATTCAAAGAGGACAGCTCAAATCCGCCTGTAACAACACCGGCTCAGACAACTGCAAAGCCAACAACGACGGCAAAACCTGCACAGACAACAATTCCTACACCTGTTGTTGGTGCTGATGTTATATATGCTTCACCTGCAGGCGGTGGCGACGGTAAAACAATGCAGTCTCCTACTGATGTTCTCTCTGCTATCAAGGCAGTTCAGGCAGGCGGTACAATCTATCTCCTTGAGGGTACTTATAAATTCAGTGAAATGATTCTCATTGATTCAAACAACAACGGTTCAGCAGGAAAATACAAGACAATTTCCGCATACCCCGGAGCAAAGGTTGTATGGGACTTCTCAGGACAGGGTGCTGCTGACGGTTCAAAGAGAGGCGTAACTCTTGATGGCGATTACTGGCACTTCTATGGTTTTGAGATTACAAAAGCTGCCGATAATGGTATGCTTCTTTCAGGAAACAACAACAAGATTGAAATGATGGTATTCAATGACAATCAGGATACGGGACTTCAGATTTCACGTTACAATACAAGTGCTGCAACACTTGCTGACTGGCCGTCATACAATACAATTCTTAACTGTACATCAAAGAATAACTGTGATGATGCTACAATGGAAAACGCTGACGGATTTGCTGCAAAACTTACCTGCGGTGAGGGCAATGTATTTGACGGCTGTATGTCATACAACAACTCTGATGACGGCTGGGATTTATTTGCAAAATCCGAAACAGGTCCTATTGGTGTTGTAACACTCAGGAACTGTGTTGCATTCAGAAACGGTTTCACTGAATTCGGCGAGGGTTATGGTGACTGCGACGGAAACGGATTCAAACTCGGCGGTTCAGGTATTGGCTCTGCACATATTGTTGACAACTGCCTTGCATTTGAGAACCTCAACTGTGGATTCACGGATAACAACAATCCGAAACTCGGTTCAATTTCCAACTCCACAGCAATCAACAACGGCGGCGGCGGAAACGGTAAGCCCAACTTCTCGGTATACCGCTGTACAAACTGTGACTTTGACAACCTCATGTCCTATTATAATACAGCTTCTTACATTTCAGACAGCAAACTTTCAATGAGCAAGCTTTCAAATGATAAGTATGTAGGTATGTACAATAACGGTGTTTACTATAACAGCGGTTATTATAAAGTAACTTCTGATACTGCTGTAACAAATGGTGCAAAAATCGGTACTAAATACGACGGTCCTACAACATCTGACTTTGTTTCAACAGCTAAAGCTCCTGCACAGGGTACAGACTTCCATACAGCATGGAGAAATGCTGACGGCAGTGTAAATACAAATGGTTACTTTGAGACAAAGGGCGAATATGTTTCAATGGGCTATCACTTCACAGGTTCATCAGTTACTCCTCCTACACCTGTAACAACAGCTCCTGTAACAAATACTCCTTCAAAACCAACAACAACTGCACCTTCAAATCCTGTAGTTTCAGGCGGACAGATTCATGACTTTACAGCCAACGGCAAAGACAGTACGTTTTATACAATCACAGGCAATCTTGCAAAAAATAAGGGTACAGTCAATTATGACGGAAAAACTCTTACACAATGCCTGAAAATGGAATCAGCTACAAATGTTACTTTCACCGCATCAGCAGGCGGAAAACTTACTCTTGTATTTGCTGAGGCAGCAGCTACGGTAAAGGTTGACGGAACTAAATATACAGCTTCAGGTGACGGAATTATTACTGTCGATGTTCCGGCAGGTTCACACACAATTTCAAAAGCTGATACGGCTAACCTCTTTTACATTGTTTATTCTGAAAGCGGTACACCTGCACAGACAACAACCACAATAAAAAATCCTGACCCTGTCGGAAAAACTCTCCTCGGCGATGCAAATGAGGACGGCTCCGTTGATATTGCAGATGCAACAGCAATCGTTCAGCATATGGG
>JAIDNR010000019.1 GCA_029063695.1 Ruminococcus sp. | reverse complement strand
CATACGCTCACCACCTCATTCACATCATTAGTTTTTTCTTTCAATACATCTTTGAATGATATAACAGGCGGCGTTTCTGTCACAACAATATGATGGTCTGTCACAACAGGCGGGTCTGTCACAACGGGCGGCGGATCTGTTACAACAGGAGGGGCAGTTACAGGCGGTACAACAGCAGTTGTTGCATAGTTCGGATTTACTGCTGAAACTGCGGCAGTCGTATAATAAGTCTGATTGTTATAATCAGTCTGAGGTGCCTGAACTTCTGCATCTTTCGGAATATAGTAAACAATAAGCTTACTGTCCTTATTACTGAAATTCTGTCCTGCATAAACTTCTTTTCCGTCAACCTGAAGCTGAGTTATGGTATCAGGATAACCCCATGTACTTGATGAAACAATAAATGAATAACTTGAAATTCCCGCTTTTTTCAGCTCATTTTCATACTGTGAAACAGTAAGTCCGCTGTAGCTCGGAATATCAGCCTTTTCTTTGCCTTTGCTTACTGTAATATTTACAACACAACCCTGTACAACCTGTGTACCTGCGTCAATATCCTGAGCAGTAATCATATCAATTTCATGTATGTCATCATATTCAAAAGTGACTTCAAATCGGAAATAATCCTTATATTTTTTCTCAGCGAATTCATAGAATTTTCCGACAAGATTAGGCATTTCCGTATCGGTAGGCACTTCTTCCGTTGTCGGTTCATCGGATTGTGAATCAGTCACTATATTTTCGGAAAGTGATGAAGAATTTCTTGATGATGATTCATTTCCCGAATTTGCTGGCACGAATACTCTCATTATAAATACAGAAATAATAACCAGTATAGCAAGAAGAAGTATTGTTATTATAACAGGCACTTTCAGTCTATCAATCGTGCTTACTTTTTCATAATGATAATCATCATAATCATCTCTCTGACGACGGTTGTCATGATTCTGTCTGGGCTGCTGTGAATAACGCTGTTCCCTGTTTTCATGATATTCAGAACGTTGTTGAGAATATTGCTGCTGATATGTCTGAACCTCGGGCGGCATGTTATACAAGGTATGATTCGCAGGCGGCGGCTGAGGAGCTGCGGAAGGAGTCTCAGCAGGTACATTCATTTTCATAGTGACAGGCTGTTCAAACAGCCTTGTAACAAGTTCGGTAATCGTCTGGATACGTTCACTTCCGTTAAGATTCATACCGTCCATGATAACCTTTGAAACATGAGACGGAATGCTCTTGTTAAGCATAGCAGGCTCGCACAAATCATCATTTTTCATTCTGCTCATTGAATCAACAGGCATACAACCTGTCAATGCACGATATAGCAGAGCACAGACGCTGTAAACGTCCGTCCACGAACCTTGTCGGCTTGAACTGCTTGCAGAATACTGTTCAGGAGCAGCATAGCCCTTAAAAAGTTCATATTCAAGTCCTGCCTCTGCTGTTCTTACAGCAGAAACGCAGAATCCCGACAATTTCAGTTCACCCTTACTGTTTATATACACAGTATCGGGACTTATTGCACGATGAATAATTCCAGCATTATGTAAAATGCCTATAGTTGTGAAAAGCGGCGGAAACAATTTTGCAACCTGCTCCCAGCTCAGTTCTCCTGCATTATCTTTGAGATAATCAAGCATCTTTTCACCGTCAAGATACTCAAATACAGTATAGGTAGTGTTATTTTCTGCAAACATATCAAGGACAGGATTTATATTTGAATTGTTTCTGAGCTGTGCAAGTGACTTGTTAAGCTCTGTATATTCAACCATAAATGCCTTATACTTAGCGAGATTATTATAATTTACGCTGATTGTTGCCTTATTTTTAACTCTTGTGCAGAAATTTGCGGGCATATACTCTCTGAGCATAATTTTACAGCCTGTTGAAATATCATGCCCGACATATGAAGCACCCTCTCCGTTATAGTTAAGCATAATTCCGACCATATAACGGTCATGCAGAACAGTTCCCGGAGTTATATACATAGGATTGTGCGGAGTAGTATCATCGAATCCGCAGTGGGGACAGATATGCTGCTCCATGTCATATTTTTCCATACATCTGTAACAGAATCTACGTTCTCCCAAAGCAGTTCCTCCTTTTAATTGATAATATTTTGAATTACATTCATATTTATTCTAACAGAAATTGCGGAAAAAGTCAACTGAAAAAGCAAATATGATACTAATTTGTAATAATTAACTCCTGTGCAGCGAGCATTATGCCGAGTTTACCGCTTGTGTAGGTAATTCCACCCTGTAACCATACCGCAAAAGGTTCACGTATAGGAGCGTCAGCCGACAATTCAATAGATGCACCGTTTGTGAAAGCACCTGCCGCCATGATTACCCTGTCGGAATATCCGGGCATATCCCATGCTTCAGGCGTAACAAACGAATCAACTGGTGCACCTTTCTGCACTCCACGGCAGAAAGCAGTAAGATTCTTTTCGTTTTCAAGCTCAATTGCTGTAATTATGTCCCCTCTTTCTTCATCTTTGGACGGAGAACACCTGTAGCCCATGAGCGTAAAGAGTTCACTTGCAAAAACCGCTGTTTTCTTAGCAGCCGCAACAACATCGGGAGCGAAAAAGAGTCCGAGCAGAATTTCCCTGTTCATTCCAAGAGTACAGCCGACTTCTTTTCCCATGCCCACACAAGTAAGACGATAAGAACAAAGTTCAATCAAATCCGCACGTCCTGCAATATATCCTCCTGTACGTGCAATTCCACCGCCTGCATTCTTGATAAGTGAGCCGATTATAATGTCAGCACCAACTTCCGACGGTTCACGGCATTCGACAAATTCTCCGTAGCAGTTGTCAACCATGATTACCGCATCGGGATTACCTTTTTTAACTGCCTTAACCATTTTTTCAATATCAGATACAGTAAAAGCAGGTCTGAGCGAATAGCCTCTGGAACGCTGGATATATGCTACCTTAGCACCCTTGACTGATTCTGTTATGCTGTCATAATCAGGCTTACCGCCGTCAAGCAAATCAACCTGAGCATACTCAACACCATAATCAATAAGCGAACCGTTGCCCTTTTCACCCGATATTCCTATGACTTCCTCAAGAGTATCATAAGGCTTTCCAGTAATTGATACAATTTTGTCTCCTGTTCTGAGAACTCCAAAAAGAGCAGTGGAAAGTGCATGAGTACCCGAAACAAAATTAAAGCGTACAAGAGCATCTTCCGTACCGAGAACCTGTGCAAACACATTATCAATTACTTCCCTGCCTACATCGCCATAACCGTATCCTGTTGAACCGTAAAAGCACGGTTCGCTTACCCTGTTATCCGAAAATGCTTTCAGCACTTTAGCTCCGCAGTATTCTGCCGTTTTATCTATTTTTCCGAACGCATCACGGCAGTTGATTTCAGCCTGTTCTGCAAGATTCAGAATCTTATCATTAAAATTATATATATTGCCGATATTCATAATATTCTCCTTATAATTCGCC
>JAIDNR010000189.1 GCA_029063695.1 Ruminococcus sp. | reverse complement strand
CCCTTTGTATGTTCTTATTTTTTCATATTTTTTGCTCCTAAGTGAATGATTTTTGGGCTTATTTCTTTTTAAGTTCGGCAACAGCACCGTAATGCAGAACTTCAAATTTATCGGGAGCAATTTCAGCAAGTAATTTTTTATGTTCTTTTTCCCACAAGGCAATTTCAGTTTTTGTAAGCGATGCTCCTATACCTCTGCAAGCCTTGATTCGTCCGTGCCAGCTTTCACGTGTAAAATGAACTTTTATCGGATATTCCTCATGGTAAACAAGACTGAATTTTTCGTTATAGCAGTCGGGTATTGCTATCTGATGTACTGTTTCTCCTGCACCGCTCCATTCAGGGTTATATTTCAATACAAGTTTTTCACTCTCGCCTGCAATTTTATCTTCAAAAGGAAGCCACGCCATATATAAAATAAGAATACTTCCTCCGCTTTTGAGCATACGGTAAAAATCGGGCATGATTTTTTCATGATTAAAGTACCAGAAACATTGGCATGCAGTTATTACATCAAAAGAATTATCATTAAAATTTATATCTTCTGTAGCAATAGCAAAATAATCAATATCCATACCTTTTGACAGTATTTTCGCCTGTTCAATTTGATTTTCTGAAATATCTGTAGCAGTCCATTTTGCTCCGTAATGATACATATTTCTTGGCAGAACGCCTGTTCCTGTGCCTATATCAAGAATATTCTGACCGCTTATACATAAATTGCGTGAAATGATTTTCTCATAAAATTCAGGCGGATATATGTCACGAAATTTTGCATAATCAGACGATGTTTTGCCCCAATCAAAAGGTTTGCCGTTATCTATGTTTTTATCAGTGATTTTCATACTGTACCTCCGTAATTTTTATTTTATCCTGTAATATCCTTGTTGAATAATTTGATTGTCTCCATTTTCAGTGCGTGATTTTCAGGCTTATCAAGCATAGGGTCATCACTGAGAAGATTTTCCGCACATTCTCTTGTAACTGCCGAAAGTTCCATGGAACAGAAAGTATCAGCGATTTTAAGCGGCGGAAGTCCGTGCTGAGCATTGCCGAAAAAGTCACCTGGTCCACGCATTTTCAAATCCTCCTCGGAAATCTTGAAACCGTCGGTAGTAGATGAAATAACTTTCATTCTCCTTATGCATTCTTCATTCCTGTTGTCTGTGATAAGAATGCAGGAACTCTCATATTTTCCACGTCCGACACGTCCACGAAGCTGGTGCAACTGAGAAAGTCCGAAACGTTCGGCATTTTCAATGACCATAACAACAGCATTCGGTACGTCCACACCAACTTCAATTACAGTTGTGCAGATAAGAGCCTGAATTTCGCCGTCGCTGAACTGTTTCATGACCTTTTCCTTTTCGGCTGCTTTCATTCTGCCATGCAGGAGAGCTGTGGAATAGCCTTTCAGTGTACTTTTTGCGGCATTTTCAGCATATGTTTTAACTGCAAACAAATCACTTTCGCTGTCCTCAATCATTGGACATACAATATAAGCCTGTCTGCCCTCGTCAAGTCTTGCACGGACGAAACCGAATGCACCCTCACGCTTTTTTCCCGTGACTGCATATGTATTTACGGGACTTCTGCCCTTTGGTAACTGCTTTATACTTGAAATATCCAAATCACCATATATATTCAATGCGAGAGTTCGTGGAATCGGAGTAGCGGACATAACAAGCTTATGCGGAAAATCACTTTTTTCGGCAAGTGCATTACGCTGTGCAACGCCGAATCTGTGCTGTTCATCGGTGATGACAAGTGCAAGCGACTTATATTCAATATCTTTCTGAATGATTGCATGAGTACCGACAAGCACATCAATTTCACCGTCAATCAGTTCATGGCAGATTTTTCTTTTGTTTTTTGCGGTAGTTGAACCCGTAAGCAGAGCAACTTTTATGCCGAACTTTTCAAGAAAAGAAGTAAAAGTCTTGGCGTGCTGGATTGCAAGAATTTCCGTAGGAGCCATAACAGCCGCCTGAAATCCGTTTTTGACCGCAAAACAGCATACAGCCGCCGCAACAGCAGTCTTTCCGCTGCCGACATCGCCCTGCAAAAGTCTGTTCATGGGAGTGTTTCTGCAAAGGTCGTCAATGATTTCACTGACAGCCTGATACTGTCCGTCCGTCATGGTGAAAGGCAGGTTTTCAAAAAATTCGTTTATACATATATTCTTATCCATGACGAAAGCAGTCGATTTTTTCCGGCGGTTTTTCATCATAAGCATACCGAGCTGCAATTTGAGGAGTTCATCAAATGCAAGTCTTTTACGGGCAAGTTCAGCGGCAGAATTACTTTGCGGAAAGTGAATGTTTTCCAGTGCCTGCATCAACGGCATAAGCTGATATTTCTGCATAATATCATCGGAAAGAGTTTCAAACGGTTCTGAATGCATAATATCAAGAGCCTTACGCATATCATTTCGTACCATGTTTACTGTGAGACCCTGAGTAAGTTTATAAATCGGCTGAATAAGTACTTTTTCATCTGATTGGATATATACAGGCGATGATATTTCACGTCTGAGAAAATTTCCGCTTACTTTGCCGTACATATAGTAAGTTCCGCCGATTTCAAGAGCATGGAAAGCATAAACATTATTGAAAACAGTTACAGTTATTGTATCAATACCGTCTGTTGCGGCGGCATTGCATATAACAAGCTTTCCTCTTATCCGCTGAGGAGTATTTTTTGATGTTATTGTCAGTTTCAGGACGTTATAATCATTCAGTTCCGCCTGCATAATCGGGACATACGCACGGAAATCAAGATAATTTCTGGGAATATGGTAAATAAGCTCATAGGGAGAAGTTATGCCGAGTTTGCGATATTTTTCGCCTTTTGTTTTTCCCACTCCTTTTAAGTATTCTATATCCGAAAAAAGTGAAGTCGCCATAAGCGTACTCCTTTCAATAATCTTTTATTATATTATATCCCAGAAAGCGGCATTATGTCAAGTAAATAATTAATCGTCAAATAATGCACGTCCCTGATATGATTTTTTTGTGCAAATCATCATATACAGCGAAAAATAATTGACAATGATTTATTGCCGTGATATAATGAATATGTATACGCATATATAATACAGAAAATGGAGATAACGTAATGACAAAAACAGTTAATGGAATAAAGATAAACTATGAACAGAAAGGCGAGGGCGATTTAATAGTCCTGCTTCACGGCTGGGGAAGCAATATAAAGCTGTTCGCCAACCTGATTGACCTACTTTCAAAAAAGTACAAAGTAATTGCAATGGATATGCCCGGATTCGGCGAAAGTGCAGAACCGCCGTCGGCATGGTGCGTTGACGATTATGTTGACTTTGTAATCGGCTTTCTGAAAGATTACAATACAGATAAAGTCATGCTTCTGGGTCATTCTTTCGGCGGACGTGTGATAATCAAGATGAACAGCAGGAAAAATCTGCCTTTTAAGATTACCAAAGTAATACTTGTGGACAGTGCGGGAATACTTCCGCCAAAATCCAACAAGAAAAGTTTCCGCACTTATTATTACAAGGCAGGCAAAGCGGTACTTTCAACGGGAATTGCACAGAAACTTGTTCCCGATGCACTTGAGAACTTCCGTAAAAAAATGGGAAGTGCGGACTATGCGGCGGCATCTCCTCTTATGAGGCAGGTTCTTGTGAAAGTCGTGAACGAGGATTTAGAGCCACTTCTTCCAAATATAAAATGCCCAACTCTGCTTGTATGGGGAGTTAATGATACGGCTACACCGCTTTCGGACGGCGAAAAAATGGAAAAACTCATTCCCGATGCAGGACTGGTAAAGCTCGAAAATGCAGGTCACTACTCATTTTTAGAGCAGCAGTTTACATTCAATCGTGTAATGAGTTCGTTTATGAAACTTGATTAAAGGAGAATAAAATGAATCTGATGAATATTATTTTATTTTGCGTATATGCAGTTATAACGCTGATTTCAATTATATTCCTCTCTTTAAGGGAATTTCATATGTTACAGCTTAACGGCTACAAAACTCCTGAGCATACATGGTGGATGAAAAAAAATTACAAGAGATATATTTTTCCTCTTGCACTGTTTGTAATGCAGTTCACTTCATTCTGGACGGGTGCTGCAATTCCGATGATTACGGCATTTTCACTGTTCAATATCAGTATAGCCATAGCAAACAAGCCAGGAAAGAAATTCAAGAAACCGTTTGTATATACAGCAAGGGTAAAGCGTATGCTTACAACGTTTTTTATACTGATTGCGGTTATTTTCGGAATTGCCGTAATTATAGGCTGTCAGAAATGTAAATGCGACCAATGGAAAAAAGAAATTCTTACAAATCCTGTTTCCTATATTCTTATTGGTTCGGCTCTGTATCTCACTCCCATACTTGCACCGCTTGCGAATATAATCAACAAGCCGATTGAAAAATATATCCAGAACTGGTTTATAAACGACGCTAAAAGAATTTTATCCGAAATGCCCGATTTGCATAAAGTCGGCATCACGGGAAGTTACGGTAAGACAAGTATGAAGTTCTATTTGAGCGAACTTCTTGCATCACAGTACGAAACGCTGAAAACTCCCGAAAGTTTCAATACTCCTATGGGCGTTACAATAACAGTCCGCCGTGATTTAAAGCCTACTCACGAATATTTTGTATGTGAAATGGGAGCAAGACGTGTTCACGAAATAAAAGAGTTATGCGGTATTGCAAATCCGCATGATGCAATTATTACTTCCGTCGGTCCTCAGCATCTTGAGACTTTCGGTTCGATAGAAAATGTACTGAACACAAAATTTGAGCTTGCGGACAGCGTTTCGGCACTCGGAAAAATTTATCTTAACGGCGATAACGAACTTATACGCAGTAAACTTGATAAATATCCAACGGCGATAACTTATGGTCTTAATGAGAATAACGACTGGAGAGCCTCTGATATTACGGTATCGGACAGAGGTACGGAATTTACAGTTACATCGCCCGACGGTAAATCCTGCCGCTATACTACAAAACTGCTCGGTGAACACAGTGTACTTAATCTTGTGGGTGCGATTGCATATGCGGTAGATACAGGAATACCAATGGAAAAACTTGTACTTCCTGTAAAACGTATTTCAGCAGTTCCACATAGATTACAGCTTCTTGACAAAGGAAATGGTATTACTTTCATAGACGATGCGTATAATTCAAATCCGAGCGGCTGTCGTGCTGCACTCAATGTTCTGGCATTATTTGATGCCTGCCGTATACTTGTAACTCCTGGTATGGTTGAACTTGGTGCAAAGCAGGAAGAACTTAATTATGAGTTCGGACAGGAAGCTGCAAAAGCCTGTGATTATATCGTCCTTGTCGGCAAAAATCAGACTGTGCCTATTTATAACGGCATAAAGGATTCGGGTTATAATATGGAACAGGTCTATGTTGCCAATAATTTAAATGATGCACTTGCAAAAGTTCAGGCATATCATACAGACAGGAAAAAAATAGTCCTGCTTGAAAATGACCTGCCCGACAATTATTAATAAAGGAGACTGATATTTATGAAGATAAATTTAGCTGTATTATTCGGCGGAAGAAGCGTTGAACATGAGGTATCTGTAATTTCGGCTTGTCAGGCTATGGCAAGCATGAATACTGAGAAATACAATATTGTGCCTGTTTACATGACTAAAAAGAGTGAGTTCTATACAGGCGAAAAACTTATGGATATAAATAACTATAAGGATATTCCCACACTCCTCAAAGAATGTACCGAATGCGTATTTGTAAGAAGTGAAGGAAAAGTACAGCTTATCCGTCAGAAGATGAAGAAATTCGGTTCAAATCTCATTTCTGATATTGACATAGCATTCCCGATAGTTCATGGCACGAATGTTGAGGACGGTGCATTGCAGGGTTATTTGCAGACTCTTGATTTGCCTTACGTCGGCTGTGACGTTCTTGCGTCTGCTGTGGGTATGGATAAGTACGTCATGAAGATTTTACTTAAAGAAGCAGGTTTCCCTGTTCTTGACTGCTGCCGCTTTTCTTCATTTGACCTTGACAGAATCGATGAATGTGCTGATGAAGTCGAGAAAAAGTTCGGTTATCCTGTAATCGTAAAACCAATTAATCTTGGTTCAAGCGTCGGTATTTCAAAAGCAAGTGACCGTGACGGACTTATGAAGTCCATTGAATCCGCATTTGAGTTTTCAGATAGAATACTTGTTGAGCCTGCTGTTGTAAAGCTCAAGGAAATTAACTGCTCTGTAGTCGGAGACAGTGAATCTGCTGAAGCGTCTGTATGTGAAGAACCCGTACAGGCAAGTGATGAAGATATTCTCAGCTTTGAACAGAAATATGTCGGCGGAAGCAAAGGTATGGCATCGCTTAAAAGAAAGATACCTGCTGAAATTTCCAAGGAGCAGGAAAATACTATCCGTACTCTTGCCGTTGACGCTTTCAGATACTTAGGCTGTAATGGTGTTACACGTATCGACTTCATGATTGATATGGCGACTGATAAAATCTATATCAACGAAATCAATACGATTCCGGGTTCGCTTGCATTCTATCTCTGGGAAGCAAAGGGTGTGAAATATCCTGCACTTCTTGAAAAGATGATTCAGCTTGCCCTGAAACGTCACAGACAGGGACAGAAAATCAACTATACTTTCGATAACAACATACTTTCTATGGGCGGAAGTTTCGGTGCAAAAGGAAGTAAGGGGAGCAAATTTTAAATGAAAAAATTATCTGCATTTGCTTTGTCTGTCATGCTTGCAATGGGACTGGTTTCTTGTAGTGAAAGCAAAGTAAAAATAACTTTTGATTATGTCAAGGACAAAGGAGCAGTAGTATGGGATACGGGTTATCTTACTGTTACTTTTGAGGATTACGATGCAAGCAATCCTCTTGCTCCGATTGTAAAGCTGAAAGCAGAAAACAAGTCTGATAAGCATACATCTTTGTTTGCTGATGATTTATATGTGAATGACAGGTTTATGACGGTTTTAGCAGCAAAAGGCATAGAAGCAGGTGAAACATCAGAACTTGAATTGAGTGTTTTTGACGGTGCAGCGGAAAATGCAGGTATTGACGAAATCGGGCAGGTATCTTTCCGACTTATATCCAGTGACCCTGAATCAATTGATTTGAATAATTTATACAAATATTCAGATGAGATTATTATAAGTACCGACAAGACCGACTGGAAAGAAAATCAGAAAATCCCTGACAGCGAACTTCTCTACGATAAGAAAGGTTTGCAAATATCAGCACTTCTTGATGATAAAAACTACATGGAGGGCTATGTGTTACCGCTTTATATCAACAACAACAGAGAAGATGCAACAGTATGTCTCAGTAAGATGAGAATTGACGGCAAAGAAACGGATATTTCAGATGTCAATGTGCTTTCATTAAAAAAGGGCAAGGACGCTGTGAAATTCATGACAATATACCCTGCTTATGAGGGTATAGATGAATACAGCAAGACAGAAGTGCAGTTTACTTTTACATTGGATAGCACAGGAGATGTTCTGATAACCGATTATATAACCATTCAGGGACTTACAGGAAAGGAGAATTAAAATGACTGAAAAGGAAAAACAACAGGCAGGCGAACTCTACAACGGCAATGACCCTGAACTTGTTGCCGAAAGAGTTACCGCAAAAAAATTGTGTGCGGAATACAATTCCACAACTTACAATGACTATCAGAAGAAAAACCGTCTCCTTGACAGACTTATCATGTTCAGAGGAGAAAATACGTGGATTGAAGCGAACTTTTTCTGTGATTACGGATATAATATCATAATCGGCGACAATTTCTATGTAAATCACAACTGCGTTATTCTGGACTGTGCGGAAGTCACATTCGGGGACAATGTTTTTATAGGACCAAACTGTGGATTCTATACAGCAGATCACCCGATTGATGCGGAGCAGAGAAACAGCGGTCTTGAATACGCAAAGCCGATTAAAGTCGGAAATGATGTCTGGATTGGCGGCAATGTATGCGTAATGCCTGGAGTTACAATCGGCGACAATGTTGTCATCGGCGGCGGAAGTGTTGTTGTGAATGATATTCCGTCGGGAAG
>JAIDNR010000188.1 GCA_029063695.1 Ruminococcus sp. | reverse complement strand
CTCTTGCAAAAGGCAGAAAAGTATAGTATAATTGTTAATGTATAATTTGCAATTGCATTAGTTGTAAATTAAATTAATTATTGAGGAGGAAAAACATTGTCAAAAACAAAAGCCGTCAGTCAGCAAGTTCCTGTCGGGGCACTGCCGACTAAATCTGCGGAAAAAGTAAAGCTTCTGCCATTGTATTATGTGTATGCTTTTCTTATTCCTGCTGTGCTGACATTAATCGCCTACGCTATCTTCGGAGTTTATCCTTTCGGGGAGCGTTCCGTACTGACTCTCGACCTTAACGGTCAGTACGTCTACTACTTTGAGAATATCCGTGACTGCTTCTGGAACGGTGAAAGTCCGCTTTACAGCTGGTCAAGAAACCTTTCAGGAGGTTATCAGGGCGTTATCGGATACTATCTCGCAAGTCCTTTCACATTTATTGTTATTTTACTTCCAAGAAGTATGATAATCGAAAGTCTTATGATTATGCAGTTATGCAAAGTCGGTGCGTGCGGTGCTGCTTTCTTTGCCTATGCATATCACTCAAAAAAAGTCAAACCGTTTCAGTCTTTAATCTTTGCAGTCATGTATGCTCAGATGTCATATGTTGCAATTCAGCTTATTGACCCCATGTGGATTGACGGACCTATCTTTCTGCCGCTTATTATTCTCGGTCTTGAATATCTTGTTGATGACGGCAGAAAAATCAACTATATCATTCCTCTTGCAATTATGTTCATTGCTAACTTCTATATCGGTTTCATGATTGCAATATTCGTCGCTCTCTATTTTGTTTATTACCTGTTTTTCGGTGCAAATAAGAAGTACAGAAATGTTATGGACTATGCAAAAACAATTGGCAGAATGGTTCTTTCAACGGGTGTTGTTCTGCTGTGTAGTTATATCATGATTATGCCTGTCTATAATGCACTTGCACTCGGTAAGTTCGATTTCTCTGTACCTGATTATACAGTGAAAACAATGTTCAATCCTATTGAACTTCTGCCGACGCTTTTCCCGAATCAGTATTATTCCGTAAACGTTGATGAGGGTACAAGACTTTACGGCAGACCCGAAATTTATTGCGGTGTGCTTTCATTCGTGCTTGTTCCGCTTTACTACCTTAATAAAAAAATCAAGATGAACAGAAAAATAGGTTATTCTTTTATTATTGTTTTAATGTTCATTAGTATGTGGATTAAGCCTGTAAATATGATGTGGCACGGTGGACAAGACCCTAACTGGCTTCCTTACAGATATTCTTTCATTGTTTCATTTGTACTTGTATCTATGGCGGCTGAAGCATTTTCCAATCTTAACGGCTATAAACTGGAGATTAAGCACGTTATTGGCACATTTGCCGCAATTGCTGTTCTCTGTTTTGTATACGACGCTATTCAGCCAAATTTCAATTACAATGAGGAGAAATATAAGTATGCAGCAATTATGCCGTATTCCGAAAATGTTACAATAAACGGAAAAGCAACAGAGCATCTTTTCCTTGGTACTATTGTATTCGGTGCGGTATTGTCAGCAGTTTATCTGCTTCTGCTGTGGGCAATGAGTCATACCAAAAAGAAAGCAACTTACAATATCATAACAGGTGCTATGGCTGTTATCGTATTATTTGAGGCAGGCTACAATGCTTTTGATACTATTTTCAAGATAGATAAAGAAGTGTACTATTCATCTAAAAATTCTTATGCCGCTATTATGGGTGCGAAAGATGTTACTGCAAAGCTTGAAAGTATTGACAACGGATTCTATCGTGCAGAAAAAACGTTCTTCCGAAATGTAAACGATAATCAGGCTTATGACATTAAAGGTATTTCTCATTCAAGCTCTGTAATGAATGCAAGAATTATCCGCTTTATTGAAACTCTCGGATATACAACAAAGAGCTATGAAACAAGATACGACGGAAATACTCCCGTTGCCGATTCACTTCTTGGCATTAAATATGTTCTTGATGACCCTTCAATCAGAAATGACCATGAATCGCTTCTGAGTCCTTATTATAATCTTATTGAATCAACAACATATCAGGCTGAAAGCGGAGAGAAAACACTTGATATTTATGAAAATCCCGATGCTCTCCCGATAGGATTCATGGCTGATGACGATATTCTCAGATTAAGTTTCTTAGGAAATGACAATCCTTTCAACAGTATGAATAACTTCCTCAGCTCATTGACAGGAAGTACACCTGAAGAAAGTTATCAGACAGGCTTACAGCCAAGAGCGTATTTCAAGAGAATTATAGGTTCTGAAAATCCCGAAGTTGTACTCAATGAGTGCTGGGAATCAAACTATAACGGACAGCACTGCTACAATGCAAATGCAGGTGCAGGTGACCCGACTGTAAGGATTCATATTACCGTTGATGAAGAATCACCCGTTTATATGTTCCTCAAGTCAGATAACCAGAAAAAGTGCAATCTCTGGGTATCTTCAACCAAAGACTCCGAAACAGGTGAGTTCAGTGATTTCCAAGGCTATGGAAGTTACTATGATGGTTATGATTATTCTATCGTGAATATCGGAACTTATCCCGCAGGTACTGAACTTGAAGTCCGTCTCACTATTCTCCAGCAGGACAGGACAGGCAATAATGAATATATCATGGTTAAGGATTTCCAGTTCTATCACTTTGATTATGATGCTTTCCATGAGGATATACAGAAACTCAAACAAAATACTTGGAATCTTGATATGGAAAAGACAAAGGATAACCGCCTTGTCGGTGAAATCGATGCTCAGGCAGGTCAGGTTTTCTATACTTCCATTCCTTATGAGCCGGGCTGGACTGTAAAAGTTGATGGTAAAAAGATTGATGAATGTTTTGAGGAAACTTTCTCTGAGGACGGTACAAGCATTATGAGAAACTTTACTCAGAGTGAGGAGCAGTACAGTGAAACTGGTCAGGTTGTTATACTCAATGCTCTTATGGGCATAAGACTTCCTGAGGGTCACCATACAATTGAAATGAAATATTCTCCTCCGGGATTCAATCTCGGTGTGATTCTGCTTATTTTCGGAATAGGTGCGGTAGTTGTGTTCTTTATGTGGGACAGAAAAAACAATCAGGTCTATGCACTCAGAAAACAGGGACTTGAAATTGACTACAATCCTCCGAAAACCGAAGAAAAAAAGCCTGTAAAGAATATTATTAAATCAAAAGGTGCGGTTGCTCAGGTTGATATAACGGCTAAGGAAGAAAAAGTCGATGATGATGAACTTGCTCCGTCTGATGTGAAGCTTTCAGAAGATTATCTGAAAGAAGCCGATGAGACTGATGATTCCGAAAGTGAACAGGAAGAATCTGAAAAAGAATCGGGTAAAAAATCAAATAAAAAGAAAAAATAAGTCATTTTTATCCCTGCTGTAAAAAAGCAGGGATTTTTCTTTACAAAAATCTTGACAACTATTTCATATTATTGTATAATATTAGTATCAAATCTATTTTCGGAGATAATTGTTATGTCATTTGTTGAATCTAAATGCCCTCACTGTTCTGCTGTTCTTCCTGTTGATGCATCAAGAGATGTATGGATTTGCAGTTACTGCAATAAACCTTTTATTACTGCAAAGGCAATAGCAGAATATAACAAGAGTGGCGAAAACATTAAAAAGGCTGTTCCTGAAACAGTAAAATCAATTGAATATCTCGATATTTCAAACTGCGAGAATCTTCATGAACTCACTATTACTGCCCAGAATATCGGAAGTCTTGATTTTTCCGAATGTACAGGCTTGCAGTCGATAACCATAAATGCAGGCAGTATAGAAAATCTTGATTTCTCAGACTGCCCGAATTTGCAGATAATCAATCTGCCACGTACTGTCAAAATTGAAAGTGTTGATGTTGCCGACTGTAAAAAAGCAAAACCGGTAAGCAAAAAGTAATTTTTTCCTGAAAAAATTACTTGACAAGTACATAAAAATGTGATAGTATATCTTATATAAGTTAAATCTGTGATGAGGAAGGCTTTTCCGCCGTGATATTTTCAGAGAGCTGCCGTCTGGTGCAAGGCAGTAATATCAAGGATAAAGCACACCGCCTCTGAGAGCGTCCAATAAACGCCGTTTTGCCCTCGTTATCGGGCTTATGAGGTGCAGAAAGTATATTTCTGCATGAAATCGGGTGGAATCACGGTAAATTATCGTCCCTTGTGCTGTTTTCAGGCATAAGGGACTGTTTTAATTTGGAAAGGTGGTGAATGTTATGAGCAATATCAAATACAATGAGCAACAGGAGGCTTTTGAACTTCCTTACAAGCTGTGGGATAATATGATTACTGTCCGTTTCTATGCGGAAAGTGAAGATGATATTATGCAGAATCTCAGCAGTATTGCAGGTCAGCTTGAATTTGTCAACAGCAGTAAAACCACGATTGCAGGTCTTATTTCCGACGAGAGATTATATAACGGTGATGATGATGCACTGAAAGATTTTCTCTGTCTCGAAAGTATTTATGTTGACATTGACGAAGATGAAATTGTTGTCTGCTTTACCGTTTCAAGCAGTGACGGCTATATGTGTTCTGTAGATATGGAACTTTATGACGGCGAATTTGAAATTACAGGCAGAAATTAAGGAGGGCTTGAAATGAAAAAATCACTTCCGCCGTTTATCATGTATGTCATTCTTATGCTTGCGGACGGACTGCTTACAATGTATAACACTCCTGATTTAAGTATGGAGGCTAATCCTCTTGTACTTTATCTGCATCTGGGCTGGGGTACACTTATAACAGTAAATCTGATATTCTTTGTGATAATGTTCTTTGCTTGCAGATATTCTTTTGAAAAATATCAGACAATTATTGCTGATGTTCCCGATTTCAAATCTTATATTTCACAGGTGTTCTATAACAGACCCGATAAATTTTCGTGGTCTTTATACAAATTACCAAAAAAATGGAAGCCATTCTGGGCGATGTTAGGATATAGTTGTGCTTATTCACTCTCTGCGGCTGCTGTTGTGCGAATTTTTGAGTGGCTCGCTGTAACATTCAGTCTTGATATGACATCATACGATAACTTCAGGTATAATTACTGCTTTGGCAGATTTGACTTAGTGGTTGTACTTATAGTGTCAACTATATTGATGTTAGTCTGGATAAGAAAAGAATATGAAAAGTCGTGCAGAATATTATCCTGTAATAAAACTGAAAAGGAGAATGTAAAATGATAAAATTAACTTTAAAAGACGGCAGTATCAGAGAAATTGAATCTGCTGTACCTGCTTATGAAATAATCAAGGGTATTGGTATGGGGCTTTACAAGGCTTCATGCTGTGTTAAAATCAACGGCGAGGTGAAAGACCTCAGAACAGTTATTGACAGTGACTGTGAATTTGAAGTATGTACTTTTGATTCAGTTGACGGCAGAAAGACTTTCTGGCATACTGCTTCTCATATTCTTGCTCAGGCTGTAAAGAGACTTTATCCCGAAGCCAAACTTGCCATAGGTCCTGCTATTGATAACGGTTTCTACTATGATTTTGACCTTGAAAAGCCTTTCACTCAGGAAGAACTTGACAAGATTGAAGCTGAAATGAAAAAAATCGTCAAGGAGGGTTTACCGCTTGAACAGTTTGAACTCTCACCTGAAGAAGCAATTGCTAAACTTAAGGAAATGGACGAACCCTACAAAGTCGAACTCTGTGAGGAACACGCCGGCAAGGGTGAGCCGATTTCATTCTATAAGCAGGGCGAATTTGTTGACCTCTGTGCAGGTCCTCATCTTATGACTACTGCTCCTGTAAAGGCATTCAAGCTCCTTTCATGTACGGGTGCTTACTGGCGTGGTTCGGAAAAGAACAAAATGCTTTCAAGAGTTTATGCTGTGGCTTATCCGAAAGCTGCCGACCTTGATGCGGATTTGAAACAGCGTGAAGAAGCTAAAATGCGTGACCACAACAAGCTCGGACGTGAACTTGAATATTTCACTACTGTTGACTGCATCGGTCAGGGACTTCCTGTAATACTTCCAAAAGGTGCAAGAGTTATTCAGATTTTGCAGAGATGGGTTGAAGATGTTGAACAGAAACATGGTTATCTTCTTACCAAAACACCTTATCTTGCAAAAAGAGAACTCTATAAAATTTCAGGTCACTGGGACCACTATCTTGACGGTATGTTCATTCTCGGCGACCCATATGACGAGACTAAGGAATGCTTTGCACTCCGTCCCATGACTTGTCCTTTCCAGTATCAGGTATATCTTAACAGACAGCGTTCCTACCGTGATTTACCGATGAGACTGGGCGAGACTTCTACTCTTTTCCGTAAGGAAGATTCCGGTGAGATGCACGGTCTTATTCGTGTTCGTCAGTTCACTATTTCCGAAGGTCATCTTGTACTCCGTCCCGACCAGCTCGAAGAGGAATTCAAAGATTGTCTCGAACTCGCAAAGGAAATGCTCGGTACTGTCGGACTTCTTGAAGATTGTACTTTCAGATTCTCGCAGTGGGACCCTGCTAATCCGAAGAATAAGTATGAGGGTACGGCTGAACAGTGGGAAGAAGCTCAGAATGTAATGGCTAAGATTCTTGAACATCTCGGAGTTGAGTATGAAATAGGTATTGACGAAGCTGCTTTCTATGGCCCTAAGCTTGATATTCAGTATAAGAACGTTTACGGCAAAGAAGATACTCTTGTTACAATCCAGATTGATATGCTTCTTGCTGAAAAATTCGGTATGGAATATATTGATGCTGATGGTACTAAGAAACGTCCATATATCATTCACAGAACGTCACTCGGCTGTTATGAGCGTACCATTGCATATATGATTGAAAAATATGCGGGTGCTATGCCGTTGTGGCTTGCTCCTGAACAGGTCAGAATCGTTCCTGTTGCCGACCGTCATCTTGATTATTGTCGTGAACTTATGTCAAAGCTCGAAGCTATGGGCATACGCTGTTCAATAGACGACAGGGCAGAGAAAGTAGGCAAGAAAATTCGTGACGCAAGACTTGAAAAGCTTCCGATGTGGATTACAGCAGGTGACAAGGAAATTGAAAACTCCACTGTTTCCGTAACTTCCAGACGTGAGGGCGATTTGGGTTCAATGTCTCAGGCTGATTTGTTCAGCAAACTTGTCAGCGATATTGCTGACAAGGTAAGATAGTCATGAGGTTTATAAGTGCAGATTTAAAAATAAGCAGATATGACCTGAAAGGTATTATCTGCTTTATAAAAAGTAGAAAAAAGGGTGGAAAGACTGAAACTTTGCTGTCAATTGTTCAGAAAATTCCTGAAAAACTTATGATTTCTATTATTACAAGCAAAATTACAAGAAAAGCTTTTCTGCCTCCGCTTATTTCAAAGGTAAACAAAAAGCTTTCGGAAGAAGGAAATATTATGATTGATAATCTTGAAATGGAAAACACTGGCGAGAGAAGTCTTGATATTAAGCTGAATCTGAAATTCAAGGACTATGCATCGTTTCTTCCTCTTATTATGAGTAAAGTCAACCTGAAAGACGATAAACTCAATGCAATTATGAATACTGCCGTAAATGTTATCTTTTCGGAAGTCCCTGATGATATTAAAGATAATGTTATCAATGGTATTATCTCAGGTGCTTCACATGAAATTTGCGGTTTTGCAAATGATATACTCAAAAAGAAAGATATTCCAGTGGAAATTGGCAATATTGGTATTAAAGCTGATGTTTCCTAATAACAAAAGGAACGGATTTTTAAATCCGTTCCTTGATTATTTTATGCTGGAGGAAAATTATGACAAATATGGATATGCAGAATTTGAACAGGGCTACAATGAATTATCTGCTTCAGAATATAAAATCGGGAATGTTTCTCAAAGAAGTGAGGGAACTATGTGAAACATATATGCTGAAAAATGGTGCAGATTCATTCTGGTACTGGGATATAGGTGCGTTTGTTTTTTCAGGAAATGAAACGACTATTTCTGTGTCAGGCAGGCAATATGAAACTTCTGACAGAATCATTGAAGAAAATGATATTATTACAGTTGACTTGAGTCCTCAGAATAATAATATCTGGGGTGATTACGCAAGAACAATTGTTATTCAGCATGGCAAGCCTGTTGATAAAATAGAAGATATAGAAAATGAAGAATGGCGGGCAGGCTTGAAAATGGAGCTTTTTCTTCATGAAAAATTAATGGAGATTGTTGAAACTGATATGACATTTGAAGAACTCTATTATAAGATTAATAATATAATTTTTGATAATGGATTTATTAATCTGGATTTTATGGGTAATCTCGGACATTCTATCGTAAAAGACAAGAATAATAGAATTTATATAGAAAAAGGCAACAGAAGTAAATTATCAGAAGTAGAAATGTTTACTTTTGAACCACATATCAGTATTTTGGATTCTAAATTCGGATATAAAAGGGAAGATATATAT
>JAIDNR010000187.1 GCA_029063695.1 Ruminococcus sp. | reverse complement strand
GTGTGATATAATACTATTGCGGAAGAAATTCCGCACTCCACGCAAGGAGTGATTGACAATGAAATATATTATTCCGGCTGTTCTTACAGCATCGCTTATGCCTGTATCGGCTGTGTATGCACTTGATAATACAGTCAAAGGCTATGGACAGGGAATGTCAACAGACAGTCTAAACCGTCCGCTTGATGCTTTGCAGTTCAATGAAAGATACGGCGATTTTGATGCCTGTGCTGTATCTCAGGACGAAAAAAGAATAATCATAACCTTTGACCAGGGTTATGAAAACGGATATACTGAAAAAATTCTTGATACACTGAAAGAAAAAAATGTCAAGGCGATTTTCTTTCTTACCGGTGACTATGCCAAAAAGGAAGAATCTCTTGTTAAACGTATGATTGCCGAGGGTCACACTCTCGGAAATCACGGAATGACACACGCAAGTCTCCCGAAACTCTCGCAGAAAGAGGCTGAGGAAGAAATAATGTCACTGCACAACTTTGTATTAAACAATTATGGCTATGAAATGCAGTATTTCCGCTGTCCGTGCGGTGAATATTCGGAGCAGGCACTTGAAACCGTTCATAACTGCGGTTACAAGACTGTATTCTGGAGCTTTGCTTATGTAGACTGGATAACTGACAGTCAGCCGCTCCCGGCGGAGGGAATAAAAAAGCTCACAGAATCGGCTCACGGAGGAGAAATTCTCCTGCTCCACTCTGTTTCGGCTACGAATGCTCAGATTTTAGGAGAAGTCATAGATAATTTCAGGGAACAGGGTTTCACAGTATAATAAAAAATGCACCGCCCGAGTAAAAAACTCGGACGGTGTTTTTTCGTGCGGTCAGTTCCCCAACTGATTTCTCCGCACTTCCCTATATGTAATATGGCAGATGGCTTAATTAATCAATATATCAAGGATAATTTCTATAATTCCTCCGATTATATCACCTAAGTCAAACAATGAACATCTGCGTTTTCTCATGATTTATTCCTCGCTGTTGTCCTGTGTAGTCACGGGAGGAGTATATGGTGCTGATGATGAACCAAGGTCGTCAGGATTAATATTGATAAGCATACCGTTGCTGTCTCCGCTTACAACCTTAGGCATAACGCCGTCCCACTTGTCAATCTGCTCATAAGCAATGACTTTATCTGAGAGAGAAGCTTCAAGCAGGCGGTTAGCTTCTGCCTGTGCCTCAGCTTCAGCAAGGATAGCATTCGCATTTGCCTCAGCAGCAATTACTTTCTGTTTTGCCTGAGCTTCAGCAACTGTAATAGCCTGCTTTTGCTCCGTCTCAGTTTTAAGGAGGTTCTGCTCTGCAACCTGTTTTGCTTCGATTGCATTATTAAACTCAGCAGAGAAGTCGAAGTTTACAATATTGAATTTCTCAATGTATATTCCGTAAGAATTGAGTTTTGAATCAAGTGCGGATTTTACCTCGTCGCCGACTGCCTGACGTTCTGTAATAAGCTGTTCGGCAGTATATTTTGCTGTGGCGGACTTCATACATTCCTGTACGACGGGTGCGATAAGTACTGTCTGATATTCAGTACCTACATTCTGGTACATATCAGCCGCTTTGTCTGATACAAGTCTGTAGTTTACGGCGATATTTGAACTGATTGTCTGCAAGTCTTTGGAGACGGCAGATGCGGGAGTTTCATACACCTGAATCTTATTTGACATATTTTCAACGTTCTGTATGAATGGTACTTTCAGGTGGAATCCTTCGCCGAAAGATGTATTTGATACCTTGCCTAATGTAAGTATAACACCAGTGTTGCCTGCCGGAACTATTGTGAACGAACTTAATAAAAGTACTGTCGCAATTATGCATACAACAATTACCGCAACCAGTTTTCCTGCTGAACCTTTAGGCTGTTTTATATTACCTGTTCTGATGTCATTAAAATTATTCATTATTCATTCTCCTTGTTATTATCTGGATTGTTTTTGTTTTCTTCTGCGAGTTTTTTATCTTTGGCACTGCCTATAGCCATACCGATAGCCATGCCTAAACATAAACGCTACTTGTGCCGATTGGCATATTGTCAAAAATCGTCAGACCAAAAATTCCACCGAATGCAACACCCATGCACATTCCCATAGCCATATACTGACTTGCATAACTTTCTTTTTTATTTTTCTTATCCATTATTAACTCTCCATTTCGGCAAGTATTTCAGTCATGCCCTTTTCTGCTTCTGTCTTTAAACAGGCACTTCTGTATGCCATAACCATTACATACATAGCCTTGCGGAGCTTTACAGGGTCTGTAATTTCATTTGAATATGTTGTAATCTCGCGGGAAATAAGTGACTGTACTGATTCGGTTGTGAATGCACCCTCATCTTCTGCCGTGAAAATAATTCTGCAAAGTATATTGTAAAGCGTAATGTCTGCAATAATATCATCGGACGTATCCTCAACGTCGCCGTTTATGTAAACCATAAGCTGTGCAATATTTTCGAGTTTCATTGAACCTCTGAGCATATTTATAAGAAGTATACGGATTACCTGTTTTTCTGAATATTTCTTACCTTTTGTTGCGGCAATCCAGCCTCTTTTTATCCAGTTCTGTATAGTTGAACCCTCTAAGCCTGTCAGTTTTGAAAGCTGTGATAAGGTAAGTCCGCCTGTTGCTTCCAAAATAGGTGATATAACTGAAAATGCGGAATTTCTTGCATCTTCTGAAAATTTCATTGTAGTAGCCGGAATAAGTCTTTGCATAGTCATTAACTCCTCTCACGTGATGATATGATTATAACACAAGTTCACGTGAACCGCAAGTCTTGTCTTTTGATAAATCAGGGCGAAAATACGTATTTTTTTGAATATATTATGAAAAATCTCGCTTTTTTATAGATTTTTGTGGTTTTTGACTACTTTGCACAATATATGATGTCAATGGAATACAAAATGTTTACAAATCGGAAAAAATACGGAAAATCAGTTGACTTTACAGGAAATTTGTGATATATTAAACTTGTAAACAAAAAACCTACAGACAAAATTCGGAGGGGATTTTATATGGCAGAATTTAATGATTTAAACAACGACTTTGTATCAGGCGTTGAACGTGTGAAAAAGGGTAAAGGCAAAATGGTTGCAGGAATTACAGCAGGTGTACTTGTTGTTGCAGTCGGCGGTGGATTTGCGGCTTATGCTGCATCTGATTATGTAAAGAATCAGGTTAAGCTTACTGTAAGCAGTCCTGAAAACTACTATGCATGGGTTAATGAAAAGAATACTGAGGATTTCGCAAAGCAGGTAAGCGAACAGTACCGCACTGCTATCGACGAAATGAAAAGCGGTCAGAAATCTTCTGTTTCACTTAAATACGAAGTAAGCGATGAAGTAAGAAATCTTCTTGTTGACGAAATCGGCGGCGATGAACAGGAAGTTATTGATATAATCAAGAACTTCAATGATATTTCTATCAGTATGAATACTGATTCAAAAGACAGCATTATGAGTGGAAATGCTTTTGTTGAATGGAACGGCGAAAAGCTTGCTTCATTCGATATGGCTGTTGACTCCTCTGCAATGGATATACTTTTCCGTATTCCCGAACTTGCTGAGCAGTGGATTAATGTTGATATGACTGATTCTTATTATATTGATGAGGAATCCGAAAATTATCAGAAGTATATGAAAGACCCCGAATCTCTTATAACTCCTGAGGAACTTGAAACAGAAATCACAAAGTATTCTAATCTTTGGAATGAGTGCATAGCAGATGTTGAACTTGAAAAGAAAGCCGATATTGCTATAGCTGACATCAATGTCAATTATACTGTCGCTTCTGTTACCATTGACGAAGCAAAGGCAAATGAAATTGCTGAAAAGTTCATCACTGCTGTAAAAGAGGACGAAATCTTAAAGGGTATTGTTGTTGACAAGTTGGCTGTTGCTACTGCTGATGAATACATAGCAGACCTTGATGAAGCACTGGAAGATTTAAAATCTGATACTGATTCATCATCTGAAACTGTTACGTTAAACACATACATCGACCCTACAGGCTGTATTAGAGGTGTTTCTTTTGAAAATTCCGACAACGATTCAATGAAGTTTATTATCGGTAAGGACGGCGACGAAATTCGTGGTGAATTTACTGTATCAGAGGACGGCGAGGACGATTTCAAGGGTATTCTCACTGCAACAGACAACGGCGGTAAATACAGTGGTGCGGTTGATATGACTGCTGATGATACAACTGTTTCAGTTGAGTTCACAGACCTTGAAATTATTGACGATAAAAAAGGCTATATGAATGGTGTACTTACTTTTGTTATTCCGCCGGAAGTGATAGATTCTGAGAAAAATATGATATTCTCTGTTGCATTAAGTTCAGACGGAAGTTCACAGCAGATTTCAGTTCCGCTTGATATTGACGGAAAGAATTACGGCACAATCACTCTCAGTGCTTCATCTGAAATAGGTGCAGAGCCATCAATGCCTGATAAGTCTGGAACATTTGTAATCAACGATGATACAGACGCTGAACTCTCGGATTATGTCGCACAGGACAAAATGGAAGAATTTGTTAAAAATATTCTCCTGAAAATCGGTTTCAGTGACGAAATGGCTGAAGAGGGTGCAAAGGCTTTAGGAGAGGAACTGTACTATGATTATTCCGCCGATTTCGATTATGATGACCTTGATACTGATTTCAGCTACGGCTGGGACGATGATGAAGATTACGGCGAATGGGGTAATGATGAAGACTGGAGTTCTGATGATTTCAATATGGAAGAATATTTTAATTTCATGGAAGAATTTCAGGACTATGACGACCCTTATAAAGATGATATTGTAGTTGCAGGTGACGGTCAGGCTTATTTAGGTGTATGTGATAATAACCTGTCTGCATATACCGGTGATTATGGCAGTACAATTGGCTATAATGCAACAGTAGCTGATATTACAGGCAACGGAACTTATACAGTAAAAGTTACTGCTGATACTGACGGCTACCGTAATCTTTTCAGTGATAAAAAACCATACGGAATTTCACAGCTTTTTGTTGAAGTTGATAATCTGAAAGATTCAGAAAATGTCTCTATAGATGTTAAATCTGTTAAGATTGACGGAAAAGAAATTGAGATTACAAATTCTGTTGATTCAGAATATGGCGGAGATTATATTGATGCTACTATTTATTCCTGTTATGCTGATTTTTTTGATGAAACTAATATGATTGATGTTGATTCTATCGGTGAATGGACTGATATTGAAGTTACTTTTGAAGTAAAAGGTATGGAATAATCAAATATTAAAAAGGACTGTTTCGGCAGTCCTTTTTTGTTATAATTTTATGCAGATGAGGTATAATAATCCTGAGGTGAAATTTATGCAGGATAACAGGAAAATCAGGATAATATCTGAATTAAAAGAAAATATAGCAATGATAAAGCAAATTTCGGGCGGTTCATCGGACGTTCTTATCAGTGAATTTACAACAGGCGGAATAAAATGTGCATTGCTCTGCTGTGAGGGTATGATGTCGTCGCAGACGGCTGCCGAAATGGTACTTTCTCCGATAACAGATATTCCGCAGCAGGCAAATTCCGCAGGACTTTTCAGCTATATCATGAAATACAGACTTTTATCTACCGACCGTCCCGAAGCACAGGATTATGATACGCTTTTTCGTCTGCTTCATTCGGGATTTGCCGTACTGGTTGCCGACGGAATAAACAAGGCAATTGCGTTCGGTGTACAGGGATATGCGTCAAGAGGTATACAAGAGCCGTCAGGCGAGGGCAATATTTTAGGAAGTCACGAAGGATTTGTTGAGACAGTCCGCACAAATATGTCAATGCTCAGGAGACGACTTAAAACTCCCGAACTTGTAATGGAACTTATGATTAAGGGCAGTAAGAGCCATACTGACATCTGCCTGTGCTACATGAGAGACCGTGTTCCTCAGGAACTTCTTGACCGGATACAGAAATCACTTGATGATATAAAACTTGAGTCCATACTTTCAACGGGTTATATACGTCCTTTTGTGGAAAAAAAGATTTTTGAGCTTTTCAGCTCAACAGGTATTACTGAACGTCCAGATGTACTTTGTTCAAAGCTGATTGAGGGCAGAGTTGCGATACTTGTCGACGGAGTGCCGTATGGTATAATAATCCCACGGTTATTCTGTGAAAGTTTTCAGACTCTGGACGATTACGCATACAAGCCTTATTATGCCGTATTTATCCGCTGGCTGAAATATGGTGCATTTATTCTTGCAATACTGTTTCCTGCCGTATATGCAGCAATAGTCATGTATCACCCTGAACTGCTTAACAGTACACTTTTGTTATTGCTGGTTGAGGAAGAAAAAAATGCACCGCTTTCTATAATCACAGAATCGTTTTTGGTTCTGATTATGTATGAAGTTATCAGAGAAGCGGGAGTGCGTCTGCCGAAACCCGTGGGCGGTGCAGTAAGTATAATAAGCGGTCTGATTATAGGTGATGCCGCTGTCAAATCGGGACTTGTAAGCACTCCGTTATTGACTATGACCGCACTGTCCGTGCTTGCCGGACTTGTTCTGCCCGACCTTAATCCACAGATAACGGTACTGAGATTTGCTTTTCTTATATCAGGCGGACTTCTGGGACTTTTCGGTATAAGTATACTCGCCTGTGCGGTACTCACGAATATATGTGGTACTGAAGATTACGGATTCCCGTTTACTGCGCCAATATCGCCGTTTTCTGTGAAAGGTATGGGCGATACGGTTATCCGTCAGGGATTCCGTAAAATGCAGAACAGAGGTTTTACAGTGGAGGACTATCATGAATCAAATCAATAAGGCACAGTTTATATCTCTTCTGCTTATCGAGGATTTATTCATCATGTTCTGTCTTACAGAAGCAATAACTGTTATAACTGCTGTGGGATTTATATGTGGAATTATATTACAGTTTATTTTGTCAATACCGATAATAAGAGTATACAGTAAGGGCAAATCCCTAAGGGACTGCGGAAAAACAGCGGAAATTGTAGTGCTTGCATATATTGTTATATGGGGCGGTATGCTTTTTTCGATGCTTTGGAATGCAGGTGATATAATATATATTCCGTATGAAAATTCAGGAATATGGGGAAAATTCATGGTTGCGGCTGTTATAGGCATTCTGTGCGTATATATTTCGTCATCGGGAATAAAAGCTCTCGGACGTTCTGCACTGATAGCCTCGGCAATAGGTGCGGTATGTCTGCTTATTGTTGTAATAAGTGCATTGATACAGTCCGATATGAAAAATCTGACTGATACAGCAGGAAAAAGTTTTATAGCTGAATTGAACAGAGGTTTTGCACTGAGCGGAGGTCTTGGAAGTTTTATATTGATTCTTGGATTTACAAAGGGTAAGCCTATGAGTAATGCTGTAGGATATTTTATCGGAAAAATTATACTCACATCTGCTGTAATTCTGACAGGTGTGCTTGTAAGCGGTGGAATTATGGATATAACTGATTTTCCAATAGCAACAGCGGCACAGATTTCACAACCTTTTCCTGTTCAGAGAATAGATTCGCTTTTTCTGATAATATTTTCGGTATCAGCCGTTTATTCAATAGCAGTACAGGCTACAGCGGCAGACTATCTTCTTGATGAGGTTTCACCCATAAAAAAATACAGAAGTACGCTTATGCTTATTGCAATGGCAGCAGTCGGACTTATTTTCGGCGGAAAAATTCACTATGGAATCGGATTCAGCATTGCCGTTGCTGTGATTTTACTCTTTGCACCTTTATCTTATTTTATTAAAAGGAAACTGAAAAATGGTTAAAAAACTTTTATTGTTGTCTTTCGGACTTTTTGCCCTCACAGGCTGTTCATCGCATGGAAATGTAAGTACAAAAGCGTATCTCAGGGCGGCGGCTCTTGACGGAAATAAACTTACCTTTGCTTTTTACTCTGAGGAGCAGGAAGCAATCTGTCTCTTATACACAGAAGACGCTGACGACCACTTAA
>JAIDNR010000186.1 GCA_029063695.1 Ruminococcus sp. | reverse complement strand
GTGTACAAATCAGGCGTTGGAGGAATGGGAATATCGTCATCGCCCTCAAATCCAGATGCACGGATATTCAGCGTAACAGGAACAGTTGTTGCACGGATGGTTGTATCAGATGCCGCATCATAGCCGAAAACTGACATTGATACCGCACCTGCATGAAGTTCCGCAGGCAGCTTGCAGGATGTTCCATCAAATCTCAGTACAATGCTGTAAACCTCATCGCACTGCAAAAACTGCACCACCTTGTGAAACTTCTTCCAGTCGCCGTCAAAGGTAAATTTCAGATTGACGAAAGCAATCTGATGATCGGCTATCACTTCACGCTCCAACACTTCAATTTTCTGCTGTTTTACGAAAAATTTCCACATTACTCCCTCACCTCATTCCATGAATTATTTTCAAAATCATACTCTATATATCCGTCCAAGCACAGGATTTTCGCCAAAGAACCATCCGACTGTCCGACGTGTCCGTCCCAGTTCTGCATTTTCTGAACTTCTGCCCAATCCGAAAGACTGCCCTCATAGGTAATCTCACGCAAAAGCGAACAGTAATTTATCATGTGCGAGCCTATTTTCTTAACATTAGCACTCAATGTCATCTGATTCAGATAGGAACAGTTGACAAAACAAAACGCCGGAATTTCGGCACATTCTATGCGGACATTCTGGAGCGTATTGCTGTCCATAAAGAGATATGTGCCAAGCTCCGTCAGATTTTCGGGCAACACAAGTGAGGAGGCAGAAATATTTGCGAATGCCTTTTCGCCAATTTTTGTTACCGATGCAGGGAGATTCAGCGATGTCAGACCGCCTGTTGTGTACATGAAAAATGCTCGTTTTCCTATGCTTTTCAGCGTATTTGGAAAACTTGCGGATGTCATATTGGAACAGCGTTCAAATATGCTGTCTCCAATAGCGGTGATACCCTCTGAAATCACAAGTGATCTGATATTTTCATTCTCCCAGAACGGAGATTCACCGAGGTCGTAATCGTAGGTCGCACCAGTACCGCGCAGGAGCAGTCTGCCGTTGGAATACAGCACATAGTAAATATCCTCTCCGATTTCTCCCGTTTCAATAATGTCGCCGGTCAGGTCGTCCACCTTTGTCTGGAGCATATCAATTTTACCCGTCAACTCTGCGACTTGTCCGTTATATTCATTAATTTTTGCAATGATAGCAGCAAGTTGCGACTGCATTTCAGTTACTTTGCACTTACCAAGAATGCACTTCACATAGCCGCAAACGTTGAAATCTTCACGATAATCGTACCAGTCACGCTCCGTCAGCGAAGTAGCCCCTACATTAAGACGAACAGCGTACAAAAGTAGCCGTACATGGTCATCGTCCTGCGGAATTGTGGGCAATGCCGGGTTTTCAGCAGGCGTTCCCGGAAAGAGCTTTAATGATACATTTCGCACAGCTTCTGTGGTATCGAGATAAATTGCGATGCCAACATACCTCGGCAATGATTCATCCTGATACTCTGATAAATCAATACTGTACCTTGTGTCGTTGATGAAATAATGCCCGGTTATCCACGCTTTTCCTGTTCCGAGCGTTACTTTCAGCCCGTTACTTGCTGCCGTTAGACTGAAATTCTGACCGTAATTGTCCTGAATTCCGTTTCAAATAAGACTGCCGAGATAGTCGCAGAAATTCTCGGCAGTGTAGGTTCTGTCAAGTCCTTTTGAGTTAAAAAATCCGCTTGAAAATGCCATAAAAATCACTCCTTAAAAGTTGGCGTTAGACTTCTGCCGTTCTGGTCGAAGCTCTCGATCATGCCGATTATCTGTATTTTCGGCTGTATTAAGCCAAATCTCTGATGCTCTACGGTTACATAGTCACCGACAAAATAATCCGAATTGTATCGAAACTGCGTTGACTGCATGGCAATTTGCGACTCCGATGCAGTCAGCGGTAAAACAATTTTTTCTTTTCCACGCTCTTTCAGCAGTTCAATATATTCATTCTCCGAAATCGGCTTTGTTTCGCCGTTTTCCTGTTGTTCGTCCGCTATATCCTTTGCATCCACATAGACCTCAAATCGCTGTAAAAAAGACGGCTCGTCACCGTCACAATATGTCGTCCTCTTGCGTTCCTCGCCGTCTCCTTTTCCCAGAACATATGCGAAATTCTGCTGTACAGAAATGTCGGAGGAATACGAAAAAGACAGCAGATTTGTGTACCCGTCCGAAAAGATAATGTGAGGATTTTCACTCTGCAAAATGCTTCTATCTGTACCCTCAGATAATTCAAGCAGCATTTCATACTGCTCACCATTTACTTTGGATAATCGGATATTTGCAGTACCGCCGATTTTCTCGCAGACCGTATAAATCCATTCCATGAGGTTCGCATAGCTGACCTGTAATTTTGTTTTCTGCTCCCAACAATCGCCGCTGATTGAACCGAGCGAAAGTCCCGGAATCCTGCGGTTATCATCGCTGACAGCATTCTGCGTAACAACGAAATTCACAACATCAGAGTAACTTGTCTGTGAAGTGAAAGAACAGGTCGGATAAATAATTCTGCGCTCCAGCAGGCACATTAAAAAGCGACCACTCACAATCAAGTAGTCGCCATCCTCTGCGTCCGTTTCGATTTTTACGGATTCAATAAGCCCGAAATGCTCCTTGTCATCATCACGACCAACAATCCTGCCAGTCTGAAATATCTCAATATTCTGTGGATTGGCGGCAATATATACTTCAAATACGCCGCAAGAATAATACTCCACGTCCCACAACAGACTTGAAAAGCTGTCACAAATCGCTTCAAGCGTAATTGTAAGTGTATTTTCATTCGCTGTCATTTTGTAAATTTCAATTTGCATAAATCATACCCCAAGATAAGCATTTCTGTGAATAAGGCGTACTTTCAGATTTGATATACCGCCTGATGCACGGAGATAGAATTTGTTTTCACCAGTCCGCAAGGTCAGCCACGTTGAACCAGAAACAAGCCTGTTTATGATATTTTCCTGCACACCCTCACGCTCTAAAGTTACCGTTTTATTGCCTGTTTTTGTAGTGATTGTAATAATATCGCCCTCCTCAATAT
>JAIDNR010000185.1 GCA_029063695.1 Ruminococcus sp. | reverse complement strand
GATTACAACAGAACATAAAACAAAAGAGTTGGAGAAAGCTGTATCTGAATGGTGCGGAACTTCAAAAGCCGTTTGTCTTAATTCCAATACCGCCTGTGCTGAAATGACATTGAGACTTATGGGCGTCGGAGCAGGCGATGAAGTGATTGTCCCAAGCTATACATATACTGCAACAGCAAGCGTTGTGGAACACGTCGGTGCAAAAATCATCATGATTGACTGCGAACCAGATAAGTTTACAATGGATTATGATAAGCTTGAAAACGCAATTACTGAAAATACCAAGGTGATTATTCCGGTTGATTTGTTCGGTATTCCATGTGATTATGAAAGAATTATGGATATTGTTGAGTACAGAAAAGCTCTTTTTAAACCATCATATAACAAGATTCAGCAGGCAATCGGACGAGTTATAGTCATGGCGGACGGGGCACATTCGTTCGGTGCTTCTTATAAAGGCAAGCCTGCTGCACAGTATCCCGATTTCATTAACTATAGTTTTCATGCCGTCAAAAATCTGACAACTGCTGAAGGCGGTGCTGTTACATGGAAAGATATTCATGGTATTGATAATGATGACCTTTATCATCAGTATCAGCTTATTTCACTTCATGGGCAGAATAAAGATGCTCTTGCAAAAACTAAGATTGGTGCATGGGAATATGACATCAAAGGACTTTGGTATAAATGCAATATGACTGATATTCATGCCGCTATTGGTCTGGCACAGGTTCGCCGTTACAGTGATATGCTTGCAAGACGTAAGGAAATCATCAATCGCTATGACAATGCATTTGCGGATTTATCTGTTGCTTCTCCTGTTCATTATAGTGATGATTACAGCTCTTCAGGTCATCTTTATGTAATGAAGCTTAATGGATTCAATGAACAGCAGCGTAATAACTTTATTACTGAAATGGCAGAATCAGGTATTTCGGTAAATGTTCACTATAAACCGCTCCCTCTTCATACAGGTTATAAAGCACTTGGCTTTGATATAAAAAACTATCTCAATGCTTATAAGCAGTTTGAAAATGAGGTTACGCTTCCTCTTAATACCTGTCTTACTGATGATGATGTATCTTATATCATCGAATGTGTGAGAAAGATATTAATGTAAAACAGCTTTTATTATAATGGAGTATGATTTATATGAATAACAGCAAACAAAAAACAATTATGATATTGGGAGCAGGTCAATTACAGGTTCCTCTTCTTCAGCGTGCAAAAGAGAGGGGACTCCGCATTATTGTTGTTTCTCCTGACAGTAATCAGCCAGGGATTTCTTATGCAGACGTTGTTGTTAATCTTGATGTACGTGATGAAAAAGGTATTCTTGAAGAAGCACGCAAATATCAGATTGACGGCATTACAACTGACCAGACAGATTTGCCTGTAAGAACGGCGGCTTATGTTGCAGACGAAATGCATCTTCCCGGAATCGGCTATGAACTCGGTTGTCTCTTTACAGATAAGTATAAAATGCGTTGTAAGTGCGATGAACTTGATGTTCCAAACCAGAAATATGCATTGGTTAACAATCTTGATGATGCACTTGAAAACATGAAGAATATCAAATTTCCTGCAATTATCAAGCCCATTGATTCTCAGGCAAGTCACGGAGTTACCCGTGTTGATTCTTTTGATGACCTTAAAGCAAGTTTTGATGAGACGGCTTCTTATTCAAGATTTGGTGAGGTTCTTATTGAACAGTGGATTGACGGAGAAGAATTTTGTGTTGACAGTTATATACTTGACGGAAAATGTACGGTTATGGCTGTTGGTCACTATCATTCGTTTGCAATTGACGGTGCATTTGCTTCATACGAAACTGAATTTCCTGCAAATATTTCCGCAGAGGAAACAGAGCGTATAGTTGATATGAACAGGAAAATTACTGAGGGATTCGGTTTGCAGAATGGCAGAACTCATGCAGAATATTTTCTTACAAAAGACAAATGCTATCTTATTGAGATTGGCGCACGTGGCGGCGGAGCTTTTTTCTCATCTGATAATGTACGTTTTATTTCTGGTATTTCAACAGAGGATTATATGCTTGATTATGCTCTTGGTATGCCTGTGAATGTTAATAGCGATTTTTCATATCGATATAACTGTTGCTGTACACTCTTTTTTTATCTGCCTGAAAACGGTACAATTGTTTCAACTGACGGTTTAGAGGAAGTAATTAAACTTCCGTACATACATCGCAATAATCTGAATCAATTCTCATGTGGTATGAAAACATTGCCGATTCTTGATAAAAGTTCCCGTGGATTCATGGTTATCACTGCTGAAAGTTATGAACAACTTCAGGAGAGAATAAATTATATAAGGTCATCAATTCGTGTTATGACTGAAACTGAAAACGGCGAGATATTACCACCAATCTGGAAATGAGGTAATAGAATGTATAAAAAAGTAATAAAGCGTTTTCTTGATTTTTTCATCAGTCTTATGTTTATGCCGATTTTTGGTATAGTATTCCTTGTTGTTGCTCCTCTGATTCGGCTGGAGGACGGTGGAGATGTATTTTATGAAGCTGACCGTCGTGGACTTAACGGAAAAATATTCAAAATGTATAAATTCCGTTCAATGAAGATGAATTCCCCTGTAATTATTACAAAAGATGGTTCTACATACAGTGCTTCTGATGACAAAAGACTAACAAAAATCGGTAAATTTCTAAGAAAAACCAGTATTGACGAATTTCCACAGTTTCTCAATGTTCTTAATGGTGATATGAGCCTTGTCGGTCCGAGACCTGTTATGCCTAACAAGAAATTCAGTGAGCTGACAAAAAAAGACAGAAAACGTCTCTCAATACGTCCCGGTATTACGGGTTACAGTCAGGCATATTACAGAAACTCAATCAGTCAGGAACAGAAATTTGAAAATGACCTGTATTATGGTGAGAAT
>JAIDNR010000184.1 GCA_029063695.1 Ruminococcus sp. | reverse complement strand
GTTTATTTATAGTAATATTTCGCTGACTGCAAAATTCATGGATTCTTTTCTGAACAGCGGTTGTTAATGTCATAAATATTCTCCAATAACAAATTCACTATCTATCATTTTTGAATTTACCTCAAAAGTTTGCTTAATCCTAAAAGCATTGAAGCCTTTTCGTCAGGCAGGCAACGATAATTTACAATTAGTTCTTTTTCCTTTTCAGAAAGAAAAAAAGCATCATCACTTTCATTAAAAAGTTCCGCAAGAGTTATTCCAAGAGGTTCTGTAAGTCGAATAAGCATATCTATAGTCGGCTGTCGTTTTCCGAGTTCAATTCCGCTGATATGATTCTGTGAAACACCTGTTTCCTTTGATAATCTGTATATTGTTATTTTCTTTGATTCTCTTATAAAACGTAATCGTTTACCTATATTCATAACACTTCTCCTTTCATTACCTATAATTATATTATAAATGTTAAAAGAAAATAATATATACATAGGTGTTGAAATTAGTATTATTTATGTGTTATAATGTATGTTGGACATTATTTAGTCTAATAAGAATGGAGAAAGAGGTATTTTTATGAATAAGGATATTTTTAAAGAAGTTGCTAAGCAATTCAATACAACTCCCGACGAGGTAAAAAACGAGATACAGCAGGCAATCGACGAAGCTTTCAATAATCCCGACCCTAAAATTCGCAGATTATGGAATAATATTCCACGAAAAAACAACAGACCTACAGCAGAAGAAGTCATCGAGTATATGTCTTATGAAATAATGAAAAGGCGTAATATGTCATAATCAACAAAAAATTCCTGCTGAAATATGCAATATGACGATTTTTATGATGTTCATAAATTTTCCCTTGAATTATCCGTAAAATGTGATACAATTAAAATATTAAGTTCCATATATACCGTGCAATAAAATTTTTTAATGGGAGAATACCAATGAATTTAGGAAAAGTAGTAAACATTGCTGTTTTTGTTGCGGGTCTTGATGAAGAATACCAGAATAACATAATAATTGGTATAAACGAATTCTCACGCAGAAACAATATCAATGTATCGTATTTTGCGGCGTTCGGCGGAATGATTGACAGTAAACTCTATGACATAGGTGAATACAGTATCTATGACCTTGCCAATCTCGAAAAGTTTGACGGTGCAATACTCATGACAAACACTATCAACGATGATGATGCAAAAAACAGAATAATCAGCAGAATCAAGGATTCGGGCATTCCTGCCGTTGTATTTGACTGTGATGATTTTGAAGAATTTTACAACATCAGTATCAACAATACAATCGCTATGCAAGAAATTGTCCGCCATGTGATTCAGAAACACGACGCAAAGGTTATCAACTATATCTCAGGTCCTATGTCAAATCCCGAGGCAGTTGAAAGACTTCAGGCTTTCCGCAAGGTTATGGCTGAAAACAATCTTCGTGTAGACGAAAGCCGTATATATTACGGCGAATTTCGTTCATTCGACGGCAGGGACGCCATTGAAGAATACATGAAATCCGGACTTTCCCTGCCAGATGCTTTCATCTGTGCAAATGACGCTATGGCACTCACTGCCATAAGCACACTTGAAAAATACGGTTTCTGTATTCCGCTTGATGTTATAGTCACAGGTTTCGACTACACATACAGTGCAAGAAATTTCTGTCCGTCGCTTACAACGGTAAAACGTCCGCTTAAACAAATGGGAAGCTATGCCTGCAACGTTATCCTTGACCTTATAGACGGCAAAAAACCCGTACTTGACAAGCTTGAAGCATCATGCGTATTTACGGAAAGTTGCGGCTGTGAAATGCAGACTCCAGACAACTACAGCGAATATCGTAAAGTTACATACAATAAGATTGAGAAAACAAACAGCACTATCCAGAAACTGAATATTCTTGATGCACGTCTTGCCGAAACCGAAACTGCTGAGGAGCATTTTGAAGTCATAAAGAATTTCGTCTCGGAACTTGACTGCGAGAAGTTCACACTCTGTCTCACAAGCAACTGGCAGGACAACTATAACAGTTCAATGCCTGATTATTATGTATTCGACAGCATGACTGCTCCGCTTATATGGTCAAAAGAAAAAACTGAATCCGTGGAATTTTTCAGAGGAAACGATATGCAACCCGTTGCGGCTGAAAAAGGCGGAAATATCAATTACTATCTCCCTCTCCATTTCAGAAACAAGGTTCTCGGATATTATATTATAACCAACAGCGATTTTCCGATAGACAGCCTTCTGTGCCACACATTCTCGATGAACGTAAGTCACTCCATTGAAAATATCCGTAAACTTTCGCATATCAACAAGGCTATGGAAGAACTCAACAAGATTTACGTAATCGACCCATTGTGTGATATTTTCAACAGAAACGGATTTATTAAGTCTACCGATGAAATATTCAGGGAATGCGTAAAGAACAGCAAAAAAATCATGATTACATTCATTGATATGGATGGACTGAAATTCATAAATGATAATTATGGTCACGATGAGGGCGATTTTGCTATACAGAGACTCGCAGGCGTGATAAAAGACTGCTGTCGTCATGGTGAAATATGTGCAAGATTCGGCGGAGATGAATTTGTACTGTTCGATAGCTGTGCAAATGATTCATCAGCGGAATCCCTTGAAAGACGTTTCAATGCAAAACTTGAAAACATCAATCAGATTATCAACAAGCCATACAAAATTTCTGCAAGTCTGGGAAGCTATATTGCAAAAGTCGATGCACAAGATACACTTTACAGAATCATCAAGCAGGCTGACGAACTTATGTATGAAGTAAAGAAAAAGAAGAAAAATTCCCGTTCAGGTGCAGATATAAAATAAATTAAAAGGAGACTTTTTGAAGTCTCCTTTGTATTTTTCTTCAATTATTCACTCAGAAGTGTATTATACTGCTC